>NZ_JAAZQW010000046.1:0-17203 GCF_012371415.1 Acinetobacter sp. A3 | reverse complement strand
TGCAGCTCAAAAAATCGGTGGTGATATCACTGTATTGGTTGCGGGTTCTGGTGCACAAGCAGTTGCAGACCAAGCAGAAAAAGTTGCAGGAGTAAGCAAAGTATTACTTGCTGACAATGCTGCATATGCAAACCAATTGGCTGAAAATGTAGCGAAGCTTGTTGCTTCAATTGGTACAGGTTATTCACACATTCTTGCGGCGTCTACAACGACGGGCAAAAACGTACTTCCACGTGCTGCAGCACTTCTTGATGTTAGTATGATCACTGACATTATCGCTGTTGAAGGTCCTAAAACTTTCAAACGTCCAATCTATGCAGGTAACGCAATTGCAACCGTAGAGTCTGGTGAGTCTGTTGTTGTTGCAACTGTTCGTGGTACAGCATTTGATGCTGTAGCAAGCGATGGTGGTGCGGCTAGCGTTGAAGCTGCTGCGTCTACTGGCGATGCGGGTCTTTCTAAATTCATTTCAGAAGAAATTGTGAAATCTGAACGTCCAGAATTAACCGCTGCACGCATCGTGGTTTCTGGTGGTCGTGGTGTGGGTTCAGGTGAAAACTATCACAAAATCCTGGATCCATTAGCGGACAAATTGGGCGCAGCACAAGGTGCTTCACGTGCTGCAGTTGATGCCGGCTTCGTTCCTAACGACATGCAAGTCGGTCAAACTGGTAAAATCGTTGCGCCTGAGCTATACATCGCTGTTGGTATTTCTGGTGCGATCCAGCATTTGGCAGGTATGAAAGAGTCTAAAGTGATCGTTGCGATCAACAAAGATGAAGAAGCGCCAATTAACGCAGTAGCTGACTACTGGTTAGTGGGTGACTTGAATACTGTAGTTCCGGAATTGGTGTCTCATATTTAAAGATATTTGATGACTTAAATTAAAAAGCCAGTCTGTATAAACAGGCTGGCTTTTTAATGGGTTACTATTAATTCAATTGAGCTAAATAAATGTATATAGACTGAGGTGAGTCAAATCTTAGTCTCGAGTGATCTCACTTACAGAATGACATCGCTAGATTAAAAAAGCCTTTTTAAAGCGCATTTAACGCATCTTCAATATTTTGAACCATGTAAATTAGACGTGGCCCAATTTCATTTTCAAGCTTTTCTTGATTAACCAAATAGCTTGGTGCGCCGCAGTTAAAGACCAGTAAACCATGAATTGGATGTACCATAGGTACAGCAACAGAATTGACTTCTTTATGCCATTCACTCAAGGAAAGGCAATAACCATAGTTTCGATAATCGTGAAATGAACGTTCTAGCCCCCGCTTCATCATTGGCCATTCATCTTGATGGCGTTTTGATAAGGCTTCCATAATGAAATTGCGTTCGTTTTCAGGCAGTGCAGCCAAACACGCGCGGCCCATTGCAGTATTGTGTAAAGGGATTGTTGAACCAATCGGGCGACGCATGGTCAAATTCGATTCTGCCTGTACTACATCTAAATACAGCATATTTAAACGGTCGCGTGTTGCCATTGCGACAGGCGCCTGAGCATACTTTGCCATTTCTTCCATATAAGGACGAGCGTGGATACGTGCAGAAATATTTGAAAGGGAAGCATACCCGAGTGCTAATACACCTGTATCTAAGGTGTATTTTGTTGAATTGGGTAATTGTTTCAAATAACCCAAAGAAACTAAGGTATTGGTAATACGTGCAATGGTAGGTTTCGGTAAACCTGTTAATTGCGACAATTCTTGGTTGCCCAAAATTTGAGTTGTAGCGGTAAAACAACGCAGAATTTCCAAGCCACGTGCAAGGGACGCAATGAATTGCGGATTATTTTCGCGATGAATATGTGAAATTGGATCAAGGCGAATTTCATCTAAATTTATTTTTTTTTCTGTTTGCTCAAGAGCAATTTCATCTTGATGATTCATGATGTTCCATTTGTTTTTTAAATCAATACACAATGTATGATAACAATAAATTTCGCTATACAAAACTTTCTGAAGCTTTAAAGCCTAAGTTTCTGTATAGCGGAACCAATAAAAATTGTAATTTCACATATTTAATGCAATTTAACTTAGCTGTGTATTTTCAATGACCATCGCTAAACCTTGTCCAACTCCAATACATAGACTGATCACTGCATATTTTTTATTGCGGCGTTTTAACTCACGCGCCACAGTTAATGCAAGGCGTGCTCCCGAACAACCCAATGGATGACCAATCGCGATTGCACCACCATTTGGATTTACCCTTAGATCATCAAATGCAACATTTAAACCTTTCAGACAAGATAAAACTTGTGGTGCAAAGGCTTCATTAATTTCAATAATATTCATGTCATCAAGGCTGAGATTGGCACGCTTTAAGGCTTTATTAATCGCTTCAATTGGACCAGCACCCATAATACGAGGCTCAATACCCGAAGAAGCTGAAGCTAAAATTTTAGCCAGTGGTTGTAAGCCATATTTTTGTTTAACACTTTCGTTGCCAATGAGTAATGCTGCTGCGCCATCATTGACCCCAGATGCATTGCCAGCGGTGACTACACCGCCTTCAAATAAAGGTTTGAGTTTTTGTAATGCTTCAAAGTTTGATGAGGGGCGAGGATGTTCGTCTTCATCTACAATTTTCGGCGGAGCTTTACGGCCTTGCGGCACTTCAATTGCTAAAATTTCATCTTTAAAAAAGTCGTCTTGTTTGGCTTGTTGATATTTGGCCTGTGACGCTGCTGCAAAACGATCGGATTCTTCGCGGCTGATCCCATAAGCTTTTGCAACATTGTCACCTGTTTGCGGCATAGAGTCGTTGCCATATAGTTTGGTTAAAATCGGATTCGGAAAACGAGAACCAATGGTGCTATCAAACATTTTTATGTCACGGCTGTAAGCAGATTCTGCTTTGGCTAGAACAAAGGGCGCACGTGACATACTTTCAACACCGCCAGCAATATAAAGGTTGCCTTCACCGCAGTGAATTGCGCGAGCTGCATCAACAACAGCTGCTAAACCACTAGCACATAATCGATTGACAGTTTGACCAGCGACACTAACGGGCAGCTCTGCGAGTAATAAAGCATTGCGTGCTACATTTCGACAATCTTCACCCGCTTGATTGGTGCTACCCAAGATCACTTCTTCAATATCAGTGGCGTCAATACCCGTTTTTTGTACTAAAGATTTAATCACTTGTGCCACAAGATTATCTGGACGGATACTGGCAAGACTACCTGCATGGCGACCAATTGGCGTGCGTAAGCCATCGTAAATATATGCATTCATAACATTCTTTCCTTGAAGTTTTTTAATCTAAAAATTTAGCGTTGATAGTTGAGTGATAGATTCAGTTTGCAGCGTCTTTGTAACCACGGACTTGGTCTATAACGTGGGTCATGACTGATACTTGAAATACGCTCGAGAACTCTTAAAATCTTTTCTTTGCCGATTACATCGCCCCATTCAATCGGGCCAAATGGATAACCAAGTCCAAGTTTCACTGCGGCATTGATATCTTTAACTGTGGCAATTTTCTGTTGCGCCATATCGCAAGCCAAATTCACCACCATGGCAAGAACACGTTGTGAAACAAAGCCTAAGCTTTCTTCAATCACTATAGTTTCGGAGTTTTGCTGATTGAATAGATCCAGCGCAGCTTCAATCATTTTTGGCTGAGTCAGCAGGCTAGGCATTAACGTGCAGCATTGCTCAAAATTACCCAACATATCAATACAAACAACTTGTTCAGGATTGACGCCTAGACGTTGTGCGCTATGTGTTGCGTCATCGCCATAATTGGCAATTAGAATTAAATCTTCATTATTGGGCTGAGCATTGAGATTAATTTGAATCCCTTTTTGTGTTAAATAAGTGCTGAGTTTTTTATGATCATCATCAAATTCTGTACTAAGCCATACTGTTTTTAAATCATGATGATTTGCTGAGTACTTAGGAATAATTGCAATCTCTTGCTTGGCTTGATCAATGTATTTATAAAATCCTTCACCTGTTTTGCGGCCTAGTTTTTTCCCAATGAGCATTTGTTGTGTTAATACATTCGGGCGATAGCGTGGCTCTTGATAATATTGGTTGTAAATTGACAGCATGACAGGATGGGAAACATCTAAGCCAGTCAGATCCAGCAGTTCAAAAGGTCCCATCTTAAAACCTAAGGATTTTTTCAAAATGAGATCGATTTCAGTAACGGATGCAACATTTTCACTCAAAATTTTAAGTGCTTCTGTTCCATATGCACGACCTGCATGATTAATAATAAATCCCGGCGTATCTTTAGTACGTACAGGGTGATGACCCATATTGCGGGAAAGTTCTGAGAGCTGTTCAATAATCTGTGTATCGGTATGTAAGCCTTGAATGATTTCAACCACTTTCATTAAAGGTACAGGGTTGAAGAAGTGATAGCCAACGACTCGTTCTGGATGCTGGCATTCTGCGGCGATTTCAGTAATGGACAGGGAGGAAGTATTTGACGCCAATATACATTGCGGACCAACAATGCTCTCAAGCTGTTTCATCAGCGTTTGCTTGATGTCTAATTTTTCAATAATTGCTTCAATAATCAAATCACACGAATGCAGATCTTGAATATTTGCAACAATATGTAAGTTGGATAAAGCTTGCTCAAGTTCAGATTGAGAAATTTTATTTTTTTCGACTAATCGGCTGAATGTCGTATTTAATTTTTCATAAGCATTTTTCGCCGCATTGGGCTGTGTATCATATAAGTAAACTGGAAGATTGGCTTGAACGGCAATTTGAACAATGCCAATTCCCATAATTCCTGCGCCGATCACTCCAATGTTTTTGATTCGTCTTTCCATGTTCACCTCAATAGTGTTTAATCAATCTTGCACTGATGTTTATTATTTGCCTTGATAGCTCGGTTTGCGTTTTTCTAAAAATGCGGCCATGCCTTCTTTTTGATCTTCAGTATTAAAGAGCAATTGGAACGCTTTACGTTCAAGGGATAGACCCGCCTGCAAAGGCACATCTTCACTAAGTAAAACGACTTCTTTTATTTGCTCTAGGGCAATTGAGGGAAGCTTGGCGATTTGCTGTGCCATTTTATAAGCGGTATTTAAGGTCTCAGTATCCTCTGTAACTTGAGAAACTAATCCCATAGCGAAGGCTTCTTCTGCAGATATAAGACAGCCGGTCATAATCATGCGCATAGCTTGAAATTTACCGACCGCGCGGACTAAACGCTGTGTGCCTCCAGCACCAGGCATAATGCCAACTTTAATTTCAGGCTGACCAAATTGTGCATTTTGACCTGCAATAATAATGTCGGCATGCATGGCCAGTTCACAGCCGCCGCCCAAAGCAAAACCATTAACTGCGGCAATAATCGGTTTGGGGCAATTGGCAATGGTTTGCCAGTAACGTTCGGTTCGACGTAAATACACGTCCATTGAACTTGCTTCGGCAAGTTCGGTTAAGTCAGCACCTGCAGCAAAAACATCATCACCACCAGTTAAAATAATCACTCGGATATCATCATTTTCAACTTGCTGAGCAACAGCCTTAGCAAGCATTTTACGCACTTGTGTATTCAGTGCATTTCTTGCTTCAGGGCGGTTAATTTTTATTGTCGCTACTGCAGGAAGTGCATAATCAATCTGAACAACTTTATTTTGATTCACTTTCATAAATTCCGTATAGCAAAATTAAATTTACAAAACAATTTAAGTCAAATTTGTTCGTTGTTCAATCAAAATGGTAGTAAAAAATAAATTATCTTAAAAAAATCGAATTTTTGTAATTATTTTTATAAATATACACAAATTTAATTGTCAGAACAGGGTAATATTGATAATGTATTTCGCATAACGAAATTTAATACCTGTTTTGATAATTAAAGGAAGTCTCATCCTAAAAATGGACTAGGAGAAAAAATGATTCGTGACGAACAGATGTTAGAGCAATTGTTATCGACGCTTCGTGATTTTGTGAAAAATGTATTAAGACCGCTAGAGCATGAAGTTGATGAAACAGATGCGATCCCTGAACATATTGTGCAGCAAATGCGTGAAATGGGGCTTTTTGGTTTAACGATTCCAGAAGAGTTTGGTGGGCTTGGTATTACCATGGAAGAAGAAGTTCGTGTAGCTTTTGAGCTTGGTCATACTTCTGCTGCATTTCGCTCTTTAATCGGAACAAATAACGGTATCGGTTCAAGTGGTATTTTGATCGACGGTACGGAAGAACAGAAACGGAAATATCTGCCGCGCTATGCAAGCGGTGAAATTATCGGTTCATTCTGCTTAACGGAACCAGATTCAGGTTCAGATGCCGCAGCATTAAAAACGTCAGCTGTGAAAGACGGCGACTATTATGTATTAAATGGAACAAAACGTTTTATCACCAATGCTCCGCGTGCACAGACATTTACTGTAATGGCTCGCACCAATCCTGAAATCAAAGGCGCAGCGGGCATTTCAGCCTTTTTGGTAGAAGCTGGTACTGCAGGTTTGTCATTGGGTAAAATTGATAAAAAGATGGGTCAAAAAGGCTCTTATACCTGTGATGTAATTTTTGATAATTGCCGCGTGCATAAGGATCAGCTGATTGGTGGCGTTGAAGGCGTGGGCTTTAAAACGGCGATGAAAGTCCTTGATAAAGGACGTTTGCATATTGCTGCCTATAGCGCTGGTATGGCGGAGCGAATGCTTGATGATGCTTTGAATTATGCCATTGAACGTAAGCAATTCGGCCAGCCGATTGCAAATTTCCAGCTCATTCAAGGTATGTTGGCTGACTCTAAAACTGAAATTTATGCAGCCAAATGCATGGTATTAGATGCTGCGCGCCGCCGTGATTTAGGTGAAAACATCAGTACGGAAGCATCGTGCTCGAAAATGTTTGCAACAGAAATGTGTGGCCGTGTTGCAGACCGCTGCTTACAGATTCATGGTGGTGCAGGTTATATCAGTGAGTATTCAATCGAACGCTTTTACCGCGATGTACGTTTGTTCCGTTTATACGAAGGTACCACCCAGATTCAGCAGATTATTATTGCACGTGACATGATCAAAGCAGCGACTGCATAACATGATAAATTGAGGAAAAACAAAATGAAAAATACAAAGTTTAACTGGCAAGACCCGTTTTTAATCGAACAGCAATTGACCTCAGAAGAGCGCATGATCCGTGATGCAGCGGCGGCATACTGTCAGGACAAGCTGATGCCACGAGTACTGGAACAGTTCCGTCATGAGCAGACTGATCCTGCCATTTTCCGTGAGATGGGTGAGCTTGGTTTGCTTGGCCCGACCATACCTGAACAGTACGGCGGTGCAGGTTTGAACTATGTCAGTTATGGTCTGATTGCTCGTGAAGTTGAACGTGTCGATTCAGGTTATCGTTCAATGGCCAGTGTACAAAGTTCACTGGTGATGGTGCCGATTAATGAATTTGGTTCTGAAGAGCAAAAACAGAAGTATTTACCAAAATTAGCCACCGGTGAATACATTGGTTGTTTCGGCCTGACGGAGCCAGATCATGGTTCTGATCCAGGCAGCATGATTACCCGTGCTAAAAAAGTCGATGGTGGTTACCGCTTAACTGGCGCAAAAATGTGGATTACTAACAGTCCGATTGCTGATGTATTTGTGGTCTGGGCCAAAGAAGTCTCTGCTGAAGGCAATGTCGGTGACATTCGTGGCTTTATTTTGGAAAAAGGTTGGGAAGGGCTTTCTGCTCCAGCAATTCACGGTAAAGTGGGCTTGCGTGCCTCGATCACTGGTGAAATCGTGATGGATAACGTTTTTGTTCCTGAAGAAAATGCTTTCCCTGAAATACGTGGATTGCGTGGTCCATTTACCTGTCTAAACAGTGCCCGTTACGGTATTGCTTGGGGGGCGATGGGTGCTGCAGAATTCTGTTGGCATACGGCACATCAATACACTATGGATCGAAAGCAATTTGGTCGTCCCTTAGCTGCGAATCAGTTAATTCAAAAAAAACTGGCCGATATGCAAACTGAAATCGCTCTTGGCTTACAGGTGGCTTTACGTTTTGGTCGTATGAAAGATGAAGGCATTGCATCAGTTGAAGGTACGTCTTTAATTAAGCGTAATAACTGCGGTAAGGCACTGGATATTGCACGTTTGGCACGTGACATGATGGGTGGTAACGGGATTTCTGATGAGTTTGGTGTAGCCCGTCATCTGGTCAACCTGGAAGTCGTGAATACCTATGAAGGTACACATGATGTGCATGCATTAATTCTTGGGCGAGCGCAAACGGGTATACCAGCATTTTGTAATTGATCCGTAAGGGGGGTACTTTTAAAAGAACACAGCAATCCATTGTTTAAATACACAATGGGTAGTTGAGTGTTATTTTTCAATCTGTTTTTTTTAAAGGCATTACTTTCGTTGTAGTGCCTTTTTTATGCCAATTGGACAGTTTAAAACATTTTTATTATAAAAAATATTAAATTTCATTATGCGGAATATTTTAATATTTGAGTCAAATTTTAAAACTTATATGCATAAATAAAGATGCTATTTTTTAAGTTTAATTATTTTGAAATTAATAACATCCAAATATGTAACAAAATATTGCAAATAATAACCTTTATTTTGAATAATAAACATAAATAACAATGAGATATGGTTATATGAATGGAATTAATTAAATTTCGTATAGCAAAATATAACAATGAATAATTGAAATTAATTTTCTTTTTGTCTATGTTAGATTTATCGATTAAAAGATCATAATTCTGAATAACACAAAGAAGGGATACAGGTATGAAAGGCCTAAAGGATAAAGTCATTATTGTAACAGGCGGTGCTGGCGGTATTGGCAGTGCGACATGTAAACGCTTAGCGCAGGAAGGCGCAAAGGTTGCGGTATTTGACATGAATATTGACGCTGCACAAAAGCTAGTAACAGATATTCAAAATGCAGGCGGAAATGCACTAGCAGTGCAGTGCGATATTACCAATAAAGAAGTCGTTGATCAGGCGATTGTGCAAACAGAAGCCGAACTTGGTCCAATCAATGGTCTTGTAAACAATGCAGGTTGGGATATCTTCAAACCATTTATTAAATCTGTTCCTGACGAGTGGGAAAAACTGATTCAAATCAATTTAGTCGGTATGTTGAATATGCACCATGCTGTACTTAAAGGCATGGTTGAGCGCAATCAAGGACGTATCGTTAATATTGCATCAGACGCCGCGCGCGTGGGTTCATCAGGCGAAGCGGTATATGCAGCGTGTAAGGGCGGATTGTTGTCTTTCTCTAAAACTTTAGCACGTGAGCATTCGCGCAATAACATTACGATCAATGTAATTTGTCCAGGCCCAACAGATACAGCACTTTTAGCGGGTGTAACTGAGGGAGCATCGAATCCTGAAAAACTTCGTGAAGCATTTACTCGTGCTATCCCGCTAGGCCGTTTAGGTCAGCCGGATGATCTTGCTTCATCTATCGCATTTTTCTTAAGTGATGATGCGAGCTTTATTACAGGACAAGTCCTGAGTGTCTCTGGTGGTTTAACCATGAATGGTTAATTGACTTACAATGCGCAGAGTTAAGTAATACACAATAGACTCTAGTGAATTTGAAAGTCCTAACACCATATGAAGTAAAAAGTTAAAAAGTAGTTTTCAAGGAAAGGAAAAAACAATGAATTTTGAAGATATTTTATACGAAGTAAAAAATGGTGTGGCATGGATTACCATTAACCGTCCAGAAAAAATGAATGCTTTTCGTGGACAAACCTGTGACGAAATTATCCGTGCATTAAACAAAGCCGGCTATGACCGCGAAATTGGTGCAATTGTCCTGACTGGTGCGGGCGAAAAAGCCTTCTGTACTGGAGGAGATCAATCTGCACATGATGGCAACTATGATGGTCGAGGGACAATTGGTTTGCCGATGGAAGAGCTGCATACCGCTATTCGTGATGTACCGAAACCAGTAATTGCCCGTGTACAAGGTTATGCAATTGGCGGTGGTAATGTTTTAGCGACCATTTGTGATTTAACCATTTGTTCTGAAAATGCAATTTTCGGTCAAGTGGGTCCAAAAATGGGTTCAGTAGATCCGGGCTTTGGTACAGCGTATTTAGCCCGTGTTGTCGGTGAGAAGAAAGCACGTGAAATTTGGTATTTATGCCGCCGCTATAAAGGTCAAGAAGCTGTCGATATTGGTTTAGCCAATAAATGCGTACCTGCAGATCAATTAGACGCAGAAGTACAAGCTTGGGCAGAAGAAATTTGTGAACGTAGCCCGACGGCAATTGCCATTGCTAAACGTAGCTTCAATATGGATACAGCACATCAAGCTGGCATTGCAGGCATGGGCATGTACGCTTTGAAGCTTTATTACGATACAGAAGAGTCACGTGAAGGTGTCAATGCGCTCAAAGAAAAACGCACACCTGAATTCCGTAAATTCTTTAAGTAAGGAGAAACAAGCCATGAATAAAAATCCTTACATCTCTGAAGATTTAGAGTTTTTAGCCGAAACTGTTGAAAAATTTGCGCAAAAGTATATTGCTCCAGGTTTTTTAGAACGTGATCAAAGCCGAATTTTTGATCGTGATTTAGTTAAAAAAATGGGTGAAATGGGCTTTATCGCACCTGAATTGCCTGAACAATATGGTGGTCAAGGCATGGGGCGATTGGCAGCTGGCGTGATTCATGAAGCCGTTGCAAAATCCGATTTAAGCTTTTCTTATATCAATTTATTGGCATCACTGAATGGTCAAATTTTGGCGGAACATGGCGATCCAGAAGTAGTAGAGCCATGGCTGCGCAAATTAACTGCTGGTGAAGCTATTTTTTCCATTGGATTAACCGAGCCGCGCGGCGGTTCAGATGCAGCCAGCCTGCGTCTTAAAATTGAGCGTGATGGCGATGAATACGTGCTCAATGGTGAAAAGACCTCAATTTCTGCTGCCGATCAAGCTGATGCATCGGTCATTTTTGGGCGTACAGGGACGATTGAATCCGGTGCGCATGGCGTGACGGCTGTCTTAGTACCGATGGATTTACCGGGCATCACCACGACCCGTTTCGATTGTCATGGTCAGCGTGCAATTGGCCGTGGTTCAATTTTCTTTGACAATGTTCGGGTTCCGGTTAATCACCGCTTGGGGGAAGAGAATAAGGGCTTCGTTCAAGTCATGCAAGGCTTTGACTTTTCCCGTGCATTGATTGGTTTGCAAGTACTTGCTGTAGCACGTGTGTCTTTGGATGAGGCTTGGGAATATGCTGCGCAGCGTGAAGCTTTTGGTAAGCCATTGACAGCATTCCAAGGTGTTTCACATCCATTAGCGGACTATGAAACTCAAGTCGAGGCAGCCCGTTTATTATGTTTACAGACTTTATGGTTGAAAGATAATAACTTGCCGCATACCGCAGAAGCGGGCATGTGTAAGTGGTGGGGGCCTAAATTGGCTTACGATGTTGTTCACCAATGCTTGCTGACTTTCGGTCATGCAGGTTATGACCGTGGTGTGATGGAACAGCGTATGCGTGATGTACTTGGTTTTCAAATTGGCGATGGCACTGCGCAAATTATGAAAACGATTATTGCCAGACATAAAGCGGGACGTAAGGCAGTACCGGCGTAAACAACCATTAAACAGTTTGATATGTCTATTACCTGAATTTACTGTAAGGTAATAGGCATATATTGAAATGAAATAAGAAAAGCAGCTGTGCGTTGGAAATAAGCGTTTTGAAACAAAACGGTTGGATAATTATAAATTGGAGTTATGGAATGGATTTCGATGCGGTTCTTTTACCCCCTCGCAGGGAAAAAATGATTCAAGAAGGTTACTGGCTGAATAAAACTATCCTGCAATCCTTAAATGAAGCAGTACACCAGCATCCAGATAAAATTGGTTTGGTGAGCTATAAAACGGAAAATCAGTCTGAAACCAGCTTTACTTATCGTGAAATGCTGCATACAGCCAATCGTATTGCTTTGGGGCTAAAGCGCCTAGGTGTGCAAAAGCAAGATATCGTTTCTTGCCAATTACCAAACTGGTGGGAATTTACACTGCTGTATATTGCTTGCCGACGTATTGGTGCTGTACTTAATCCACTAATGCCGATTTTTAGAGAGCGCGAACTTTCTTTTATGTTGAAACATACAGAAAGCAAAGTTTTTATTGTGCCTAAAATCTTCCGTAAATTTGATTATGAAAAATTAGCCAATCAGCTACAAAGGAATATACCAAGCCTTGAGCACGTTGTTGTCATTGGTGGAGAAGGTGAAAACAGCTTTGAAAAACTACTGCTCAATCATGGTTTAGACAAAGATCCGCAAATTCTCAATACACTGAATGACGTCACGATTACTGCAGATGATATTGCTCAATTAGTCTTTACCTCAGGCACAACAGGTGAACCAAAAGGTGTAATGCATACGGCAAATACTTTATTTTCCAATATTGTGCCTTATGCGAAACGTCTGCATTTGGATAAAGATGATGTGATCTTAATGGGTTCGCCAATGGCTCATCAGACCGGCTTTATGTATGGCTTAATTATGCCTGTACTGCTGAAAGCAAAAGCCGTGCTCTTGGATGTTTGGGACGTCAATGTTGCGATTGACTTGATTCATAAGCACCAAGCGACATTTACTATGGCTTCTACGCCATTTCTAAATGATCTTTCTGAAGCGGTAATGGAGTCTCATCAATCACTTGATAGCTTGAAATTATTTTTATGTGCTGGAGCGCCAATTCCAAGTACTTTGGTACAAAAAGCGCGTCAAAACATGGGGGTTAAGGTTATATCTGCTTGGGGTATGACTGAGTGCGGTGCTGTGACCATGACCTGTCCAGAAGATGATGACGAACGCTCATTCAATACCGATGGTCTGCCATTGCCCGGAGTTGAAGTGAAAATTGTTGGTGATGACGGTGAAACACTTGCACCTATGCAATCTGGCACACTGATGATTCGTTGCTGTTCAAATTTTGGCGGATATTTAAAACGTCCACATCTGAATGAAACCAATGCAGAGGATTGGTTTGATACAGGTGATATTGCCTATCAAGATGAGCAAGGTTATATCCGCATTGCAGGTCGTAAAAAAGACGTCATTATCCGTGGTGGGGAGAATATCCCAGTCGCTGAAGTGGAATCATTAATTTATTTACATCCTGAGATCGCAACTGTTGCTTTGGTGCCATATCCAGATGAACGTATGGGTGAAAAAGCTTGTGCAGTTGTGAAATTGAAAAATCCAGAGTATGAGCTGACATTACCAACACTGTTGGAATTTTTGAAGACTCACCAATTGGCCAATCAATATTTACCAGAACGCTTAGAAGTTTGGGATGAGCTTCCAATGACGCCATCAGGCAAAATTCAAAAATTCAAAATTCGTGAATTATTGGCGAATTAAAACTTAAAAAGATGGATGAAAAAATCCGAACATTGCCATTCGATAAATAATTGTAGTGAGTTTACCAATAGCTTTGTTCGGACTAAAAACGTGGATATCTGTAATTAATCATTTGGGGAAGAAAAGGATTTTTACCATGAAAAAAAATGTACAGTTTTATGCTAAAAGCACACTCACCTTGTCAATGTTGGTTTTGACATCAATGACACATGCAGAGTTGAGTTTGCAACAGCAAGTTGATCAATTGCAGCAACAGGTTCAAGCCTTGCAAGAGTTAGTACAGCAACAGCAAAAAGTTTATGATCAAAAGTTAATCGAGCAGAAAATAGCAACTGCACCAGTACTGGTTGAAAGTGTCACACCACAAAAGGCTCCGTCACCTGCACTACAACATACGACAAAAGGTGGTGCTGAATTTGAACTATATGGCAATGTACGTGCGGACATGAGTTACCAAATGAAAGGTCCAAGCACTATGTATAACTTCATTAGCGGCGTACCGTTAGAGGGCGCTCCTGAGGAGCGTGAAAATTCAGATAAATTCCAAAGTACATTAAATGCCACGCGTTTCGGCTTTAATTTTAAAACACCACAGCTGGGTGATCATGCTATTGGTGGTAAAGTGGAAATGGATTTTTTTGGTGGTGCTGGTCGCGATACTTTTCGTATACGTCATGCTTATATGACTTATGATCAATGGCTATTGGGTCAAACTTGGTCAAACTTTAACGCTATAGAATATTTTCCTGAAACAGTAGATGCATC
This sequence comes from Acinetobacter sp. A3, assembly GCF_012371415.1. Lineage (NCBI taxonomy): Bacteria > Pseudomonadati > Pseudomonadota > Gammaproteobacteria > Moraxellales > Moraxellaceae > Acinetobacter > Acinetobacter sp. A3. The sequence continues at coordinate 3,080 of NZ_JAAZQW010000046.1, read as the reverse complement.
ACTTTCTGTCGGCGGGTCATTAACTCGCGTACCGCAAATCAAATATTCAGTTCCTGTGAACCCTAATCTGAATTTGGCATTTAGTTTGGAAGATTCGAAAGCTGAAACAGATCCCGATGCGAAATTAAAATTACCATCAGCAACTGGGCGTGTGAATTATAAATTTGATAATGGTTCAGCACTTTCTGGACGTGCTTTTGTGACCCAAAAAGCGACCAACCATGAGGGTAATGATGATTTCTTAGCATGGGGCGTGGCATTAGGCGGAAAATATCAGGTATCTGAAAATACCTTAGTTCGCTTCGACTATAACCACATTAAAGGGGATACCAAGAACTTACTTTGGTCCAATAAGGCCTATGTTTTTGATGGAAATAATAAAATGCGTGCCAATCAGTTTGATGCGATTAGCGTCGGTTTAACGCAAAAAATCACGCCTAAAATCCGCTCAACATTAGGTTTTGGCTATATGAAGGCAGATGATAATAATAGCTTTGCACAGCTGGTACGTAATGGTAATGATGAAACCCAAAATTCCGAGCTAAAAGAAGGCTGGATTAACTTATTCTACAATCCAGTGAAACCGGTGAATTTTGGTCTGGAGTATATGTATGGTGAACGTAAAACATTTAATGATAAAAAGGGTATAGATAATCGACTGAATTTCACGGCAATTTATGATTTTTAAAACAATTTTAAGTAGATGTTAATGTCTGCGGGTTCTATCTTTTTATATGACTATGTATAAAGTAATGGAAAATTCCCCTTTGTGGAGTGTTTTACATGCATATAAGTATTGTAATTAGCTGTTTTATTTACATAAATTAGATAGAGTCCCTTGGGCTAACATAGTCTTCCTTATGTTGAAATATTATAAGCGAAAATGATATGAGTTTGGTAAGAAATCAAAAAATTATATTAAATAAACAAAAAATTCTAGAGTCAGCAGAAAGGATTTTAATTGATCAATGTAAGAATATTGTGATCGATAACTTAGCCAAAGAAGTAGATATGGCAAAGGGCACCATATACAAATATTTTAAGAGTAAAAATCAAATATATTTGGAAATTTTAATCCAAAATGAAAAACGGTTATTAGATATTTCAATAAACTACAATAAAGATATTCAGATGTTTTTATCAAATTTTATGTTGTATCATCTGAATAATTCATATCGAACGATTAAATTGCATACAATAGAGGAACAGATTACCAGTCAAGAACGAAAACTGAATCCTTTATTTGATGAGCTGTATTCTATACGTGAAAAAAGAATTGTTGAAATGAAAGATATTACAGCAGAACATTTAAAACGGGTGGGAAGTGTATTTTCTGTTCGTGATTATTTTTCTTATATTTGGAGTATTACCTATGGGGTTGCTTTGCTTATCAGTTCAAACAGCTGTAAACATGCAAGGGGGGATAAAGAGAAATTGATCAATTTTTACATCGATCAAGTAATTAATATTTAAGGTTGAAATGTAGAGATTATCTTTGAGTAAGTAGCTTGGAGTTCTTTGATATTTGAATGGAACTGATCCCAGTTCCTAGACATGAGACATCCTCATTTTCAAGCTGCCTCAAAGGCTTATGGATTCACTCCCATCCCGCTAAAATCACAAGATTTAATTAATCTCTATTTTTTGTTAAGTGCATGACTTTTAATAGGTCGCAGATATGCTAACTTAGTAACATTGTTTAACATTAAGTATAAAACCAAAGCGGTTGATCTTGGATTGAGGAAATAAAATGCATTCATTGGAACAAAAATTTCTAAATGACTTAGATGACAAGCTTTGGAAAGCCGCCGATAAATTACGCAGCAGTCTAGATGCAGCCAACTATAAGCATATTGGGCAGAGTAAAACTTGAATGTGCAAAAGTACAAACAGCTTGAGAAACAAGCTGTTTTACTTGGTCGTGTTCGCAGTGAAGTTTGGGCTAAATATGGTGCTGTTGCAGGCTTAAATATCAGTGACAGGGCTATTCGTGATGCGTGGATGAAAGAAGGTCGCAACTTCGGTGTATCTGCAAATGCGTGGAAAGAAACCCTGCGTGACTGTATGGGTGATATTAAAGCCTATCGTGAAGCTGCCAAGGAAAAGGTCAAACAAGCTATTCGCAAACGTACGACTTGCGACAATGAACGTAAAAGACTCTATACGCTGCTAAAAAAAGATGAATGGACAACAGATAATTTCCTCCATCGTCAGATGCGTAAGCATTTTCGGCATGGTGTTAATCACACACATAATCAAATTATTGTTCGTGCGGATATGTGTAAAACCTTTGAGTTAAATGGTCAATGTTGGCTTAAAGTACCAAGCCTAATCCCTCGACAAACCATTAAAATCCCATTAAATACGACTGTTGATTTTGCACCGCAAGGCACATTAAGAATTATTCTAAAAAATGGCAATATTGAAGTTCATTCAACCTATGATGCAGTTGAAACACAAGATTGTGGTCAGGAAACAGTAGGTGTTGATAAAGGGTACTCAGAAGCTTTTGTGGACTCTGATGGCGATGTATATGGGAGTGGTCTAGGCAAGCTGATCTCAAGTGAATCAGATTATTTAAATCAAAAGTACAAGCACAGAAACAAGCTCAGAGCGATTGCTAAAGCTAAACCACACAAGAAACAGAAAATTGAGTTAAATAATCTAGGTCGCAAGAAGCTAGATAAAAGGCAAGATGCTCAGAAAGCAAAGCTCAAAACATTAATATTTACAGCAACTCACAAGTTGGTTGATAAAGCCAAAGTGATTGTTGCGGAAGATTTAACATCCCCAATTCAAAGTAAACGCAACTATGGCAAAAACACCAATAGACGCTTAAATACATGGGCTAAAGGTTTGTTAGCTAATGCCCTAACTTCTATATCTCACCGTAGAGGTTCTACGGTGCATCTAGTCAATTCTGCATATACTTCGCAAAGTGATTCTTTCTTGCATGGCCTTTTAATAGGTACACGTAAGGGAGATCGTTAGAGATGGATCCGGAAATTTGAACAACTCCTATAAGTGATATTCTGCTCCTCAAATGATGTTATAAACATCAATATATGGAGTATTTTATG
>NZ_JAAZQW010000045.1:0-17696 GCF_012371415.1 Acinetobacter sp. A3 | reverse complement strand
AAGCTTTCAGTCAAGTATTTCATTGCAAGTTTTTTTAAAATTTAATACCTAAATTGTATGTGTTTGACTATATTTGTTAATATAATTATTTGCTATCAATCACTCCTAGTTTTCTCCATCAAATTCACAATTCAGCCAACTATCCACCATCGTTTCTCTTGAGTTCTGCATTAATTTGAATGCATCAACTCAATATTCAAAAGAAACCGAAGGTAAACACTCATGAAAAAAGCGCTCAGCATTCTTGCCCTGTCTGTAACGGCCATCCTGACAACTTCTGCAATGGCTGCACCAGACCACCGTTATGATGACCGTCGCCATCAAGCCAGTGCTACTTATAAACATCACAGCAACCACTGGGACAATCAACGTCAGCATACGCAATGGGAGCAAAAACGTTATAATCAGAAACGTGTGAATCCAAGCCGTGACTGGCGTGTAGGTCAAAACTTCCCACGTGGCTATGAAATTTCACGCAATAAAGTCAGTGACCGTGAAGCACGTCGTTTACCCAATACAGGTCGTTACCAACAATGGTACAAAATCAATGGTGACTATGTCCTGATTAATGAACGCACGCATCGTATCATTCGCATTATTGGCTAAAAGCATATTTCGACCTCAACGATGAGTTCGCATATTCCCAACACCTGAATCACCATTCAGGTGTTTTTTTATATTTAGACTTCCGCTACAGATTTTTTTGATTAGAATCAAAGACAGCACTCGATCATTGAAATAGGCCAGCGCATGACTTCAGCAGAAAACCCACACAGCACAACCTTACAATATGTGCATTGGTTTCGACATTCTGCGCCTTATATCAATGCCCATCGTAATAAAACCTTCGTGATCATGTTCGATGGCGAAGCGGTGCTGCATGAAAATTTTCAGCATATTATTCACGATATTGCCCTGCTGCATTCGCTGGGAATTCGTCTGATTTTGGTCCACGGCGCGCGTCCACAAATTAATCAAAATCTGAAATTCAGCCAAATTGACACCCCTTTTCATTTACAACGTCGTGTCACCACACGTGAATCTTTATCCTGTGTGATGAATGCGGTGGGTTCAATTCGTCTGCAAATTGAAGCCTTATTGTCGATGGGGCTGGCCAACTCACCCATGTATGGCGCACGTATCGATGTGGTGTCAGGCAACTTCATTACCGCTAAACCGTATGGCATTCGTGATGGGGTCGATTACCAACTCACAGGTGAAGTCCGCAGTGTCGATACTGATGCCATTCAGCGCCATTTGGAAAACCACAATATTGTATTGTTAGGGCCTACAGGCTATTCCAGCACAGGTGAGGTATTTAATCTCTTGGCAGAAGAAGTCGCCACCAAAACTGCCATTCATTTAAAAGCCGATAAGCTCATTTTCTTAGGTGAACAGCACGGATTACTGAATACCGAAGGGCAATTGCAACGTGAAATTCACCCGCAACACTTAAATCAATATATTCAAGCTGCGCAACAGCATCATCCTGAATTGGCACTACACTTAAATGCAGCACAAGAGGCTTCGCTCAACGGCGTGCATCGTGTGCATCTGATTTCTTATGCTTATGATGGTGCATTATTAGAAGAGCTATTTACCCGCGATGGTTCAGGCACCATGGTCAGTGATGCGCATTATGAAGAAGTGCGTACAGCCAATATTCAAGATGTGGGCGGTCTGATTCGACTATTACGCCCTTTAGAAGAAGAAGGTGTATTAGTCTATCGCTCACGTGAACGTCTGGAAAATGAAATTGGGCAGTTTGCAGTGATTGAGCGAGATGGCATGATTCTAGCCTGTGCTGCCCTATACCCTATTCCTACCACAGGCAATGAATTAAGGTCTGCTGAAATTGCCTGCGTAGCCGTGCATCCTGCGTATCGTAAATCGAATCGTGGCCGCCAAATTCTGGATTATTTAGAAGATAAAGCCAAAGCCATGGGTATTCAGCAGTTGTTTATTTTGACTACCCGCACCGCACACTGGTTTTTAGAACAAGGCTTTTCCCCTGCCAGTGTCGATGAACTGCCCGATGCCCGTCAGGCCTTATATAACTATCAACGCAACTCCATTGTCTGCAAAAAGTCACTATAAAGTGACTTTTTGCCTGTAGGCAATATAGCTCAATTTTGCATAAGCTTATGCAACCAGTGCAAAAAAATACTTCTATTTTGAAAACAAAGCCTTAGCTGTAAATTCACTATATTTATCTCTCAACTTCAATAATAAAATAAATAATAAAAATCATAAACTTAAAAATAAATGCTGCTAACGATCCCCCCCTGCAATTTGTGCAGTTTTAAACATAAGGTTTGCACTTTTTTATTTATCTCAATTTCTGCTTAGAAATTTCCGATTTATTATTTTTTTCAAAAAACAAACCTGTTTAGCGTATGTGTCATCCAGCCCGCTACACCCTTTGGGGGGGTTTAATTTCAGGAGCACATTTGCATGTACCCAATTTCGACATCTTTTTTGAAAAAAACGATTCTTACATCTACGGCTTGGGTCGGAATCATGCTGCTCTCAGGCTGTACTCCAAACCAAGCAGCCAATCAAATCACCTTAAATATTGGCTATCAAAAATACGGTATTTTGCCAATTGTCAAAGAACGTGCCGTACTAGAAAACGCCCTTAAAAATCAGAATGTCAAAATTAATTGGGTGGAGTTTCCTGCAGGCCCTCAGCTCTTAGAAGGCTTAAATGTCGGCAGTGTGGTTTTTGGAGAAGCGGGGGAAGCACCGCCTATTTTTGCTCAGGCAGCACAAGCTAACTTGGTGTACGTGGCTAATCAGCCTGCTGCACCTTTGGCTGAAGCATTAATAGTACCCAAAAATTCAAACCTTCAGTCTGTCCAAGATTTAAAAGGCAAACGTATTGCACTGAATAAAGGCTCCAATGTGCATTATCTGCTGTTAAAAGTTTTGCAAGCGCATCAGCTCAAACTTGAAGATATTCATGAGGTGTATTTACCCCCTGCCGATGCCCGCGCTGCATTTGAGCGTGGTGCTGTCGATGCGTGGGTCATTTGGGATCCGTTCTTTGCTGCGGCAGAACAACAGCTCGGTGCACGTGTTCTGGCCACAGGACAAAACTTGGTGAGCAATCATCAGTTTTATTTGGCAGATCGTCAATTTGCCGAAGCTCATCCTGAATTGTTAAACACAGTGGTGCAGCAATTGAATACCACCACACAGTGGATTCAACAACATCCACAACAGGCTGCACAACTCTTAGAAAAACCGACGGGTTTATCGGTCGATATTTTGAGCCGTTCTATTGCCCGCATGGGTTTTGGCGTGCAAAACATTTCTGCGCAAGTGGTTCAACAACAACAGCAAGTTGCAGATGTTTTCTATCAACAAAAGTTAATTCCACAAAAAATTGACATTCAAGCTGCAATTTTAAAACCCACAACAAGCACATCGCCATAAAACAAAAAATCAGGACAGTTAAATGAAAGCGCTACAAACATTCACATTATTTAGTTTAGGTCTGTTCAGTCTAGGCTTCACAGGCTGTGAAAAAATTTCAGCCAATGCTGATTCAGCAAAAAGTTCGGCTGCCCCTCTACAACATCTGAGCATTGGTTACCAAAAGTCTGCTTTAAATTTACTGGTTGCTCGTCAGCAAAAGTTATTTGAGCAGCAGCTGCCCAATGTCAAAGTTGACTGGAAAGAATTTCCTGCTGGCCCACAAATGTTAGAAGCCTTGGCGGTGGGTGCTGTCGATTTTGGCTACGTGGGCAATACCCCACCAATTTTCGCCCAAGCTGCAGGCAAAGATATTCGCTATGTCGGTTATGAAGTGGTGACCCCAAATTCACAGGCCTTGGTTGTTCCATCGGGCAGTCTGATTCAATCTTTGCAAGATTTAAAAGGCAAACGCATTGCCGTGCAAAAAGGCTCTAGTGCACATGAATTATTGGGCAAAATATTAAAGCAAGCCCAGCTAAACTGGAAAGATATTCAACCTATTTTGCTTGCGCCTGCAGAAGCTCGTGCAGCATTTGATAAAAACAGCATTGATGCTTGGGTCATTTGGGATCCATTTTTAAGTGCTGCCAAGCTCGATGCGCAAGCACAGGTCTTGATTGATGGCACAGCATTCCCAAAAAGTTATGCCTTCTATATTGGCAATCCGAAATTTATACAACAGCACCCTCACGCGGTCAGCAAGGTTTTAGCAAGCTTGAATGCTGCAGATCAATGGATTCTTCAGCATCAAGATCAGGCTTTGTCTATTTACACCCAAAGTACAGGTTTAGCACCACATATTGCCACACCCGTATTTCAGCAACGCTTAAAACCCTCTCCAATTTACCCGCTGAACAATCAGGTCATTCAATCGCAACAACACATTGCCAACAGCTTTCAGCAAGACCAACTGATTCCACAGTCTATCCAAATTCAAAGTGTGGTTTGGAAAGACCAGCACAGCATTACACCTTAAACATACACAACAAGGATATTAAGATGAAAATTTTTTGGTTTATTCCTACTCACGGTGACAGTCGTTATTTAGGTACTAACAAGGGCGCTCGCCAAGTCGATCATGCCTATATGAAACAAATCGCACTGACTGTTGAACATTTGGGTTATGAAGGGGTTTTAATTCCTACAGGCCGTTCTTGTGAAGATCCGTGGATTACTGCAGCCAGTCTGATTGACGCCACACAAAAGCTCAAATTTTTGGTGGCATTACGTCCGGGTATTACCACACCTGCGTTGGCGGCACGCATGACTGCAACCTTTGATCGACTCTCACATGGTCGCCTTTTACTGAATTTGGTCACAGGTGGCGATGAACAAGAACTCAAAGGTGATGGACTCTATGAAGATCACAGCACCCGTTATCAAACAGCGGCAGAATACACCCATATTTGGTGTGAAATTTTAAGTCGCTCACATACAGGTGAGTCGTTCAGTTTTCATGGCAAACGCTTACAGGTTGATGATGCAAAATTGTTATATCCACCTGTGCAGCATCCACATCCGCCACTATGGTTTGGTGGTTCCTCTGAAGCAGCCATTGAGCTGGCCAGTGAACAGGTGGATACCTATTTAACCTGGGGTGAACCACCTGCTGCAGTCAAAGAAAAACTTGAGCTATTAAAAGCCAAAGCGGCTGCTAAAGGACGCAGTTTAAATTACGGCATTCGCTTGCATGTGATTGTTCGTGAAACCAATGCCGAAGCATGGCAAGCAGCAGAAGACCTGATTCAATATGTAGACGATGCCACCATTGCCGCCGCACAGGCTAAGTTCCAAGCCATGGACTCGGTTGGACAACGTCGCATGGCGGCATTGCATCAAGGGAATCGTAGCCAGCTGGAAGTATCACCTAACCTTTGGGCAGGTGTTGGTTTGGTCCGTGGTGGTGCAGGGACGGCCTTGGTGGGTGACCCTGAAACGGTGGCAGCTCGCATTCAGGAATATGCTGACTTGGGCATCAGTACCTTTATTTTCTCAGGCTATCCGCATTTGGAAGAGTCTATTCGCTTTGCCGAATTGGTTTTCCCACTGTTGCCACTGGAAACCCAAAAGAAATTGGCTCAACCTAATTTAACTGGCCCTTTTGGTGAAATTGTAGCAAATCAATATGTACCTGCTGCTCATGCATCTGCACAGCGTAAACTGGAGCAAGTCGAATGAGTCAGCAAATACCCCCAAGTTTAGGCAAAGCGCAAAAGGTTTCACGTGGAACATTGATTGGACAACAACTGCTGCCGTGGTTGTTCCCCGTCGCTTTAATTACCTTGTGGCAACTGGCCTCAAGCACTGGCCTTTTACAAAGCCGCATTTTACCTGCACCAAGTGCTGTACTCAGTGCTTTTTGGACATTACTTAGCAGTGGCGAATTGGCGCAACACGTTCAAGTCAGTGCAGGGCGTGCCCTGCTGGGCTTGCTGATTGGTGGTGGATTAGGGCTGCTGTTAGGCTTACTCAACGGCTCATCTAAAACAGCCTCGACGCTGCTTGACACCACCTTACAAATGATTCGCAACATTCCAGCACTGGCACTGATTCCATTGGTAATTTTATGGTTTGGAATTGATGAAACAGCCAAATTATTTTTAGTTGCTGTGGGGGTATTTTTTCCAGTCTATATCAACACCTACCACGGAATTCGTTCTGTAGATTCACAGTTGCTGGAAATGGGTAAAAGTTATGGGCTCACCCGCTGGCAATTGTATAAAGACATTATTTTACCTGGGGCGATGCCGTCTATTTTAGTTGGTTTACGTTTTTCGCTTGGTTTGGTGTGGGTGCTGTTAATTGTGGCAGAAACAATTTCTGCTCAGGCAGGCATTGGCTATATGACCATGAATGCACGTGAATTCCTACAAACCGATATTGTACTGGTGGGCATTTTACTTTACGCCCTGCTGGGTAAACTGGCCGATGTGTTCGCGGTACTGTTAGAAAAATATTTACTACGCTGGCATCCAGCCTATCAAAAATAAGGATTATCTCCATGACAGATCTAAGCTTGGGACGTCATGTACACAGCACAGACTTCCCTCACCAATCTCCAACTGCGCAGCACAACAATGCAATGGGTGCAGAAATTCTCATTGAACAACTGCACAAGTTTTATGGTTCAGTACAGGTTTTAACCGACTTAAATTTACATATTCAGCCTGGTGAGTTTCTGGCAATTGTTGGACGCAGTGGCTGTGGTAAAAGCACCCTGCTGCGTCTGATTGCCGATCTTGAACAAGCCAGCTACGGTTCCATTCAATTTAAGTCAGCACGACATATTCGCGAAGGCATTACATCCGATGATATACGGGTCATGTTCCAAGACCCTCGCCTATTGCCTTGGCGTAATATCCAACAGAACGTACAACTAGGTTTGGCCAACACTCAGCATGCAGAAGCCGCCAACTTACTTGAAAAGGTCGGTCTGCAAGCGAAGGCCGATTTATGGCCAAGCCAACTTTCTGGAGGACAACGACAACGTGTCGCTTTGGCACGTGCTCTGTCACATCGACCACGTATTTTATTGCTTGATGAACCCTTAGGCGCATTAGATGCCCTGACACGTTTAGAAATGCAGAACCTGATTGAGCAACTTTGGCTCGAACAAGGTTTCACTGCCATTTTAGTCACGCATGATGTCAGTGAAGCCGTACAACTGGCTGATCGGATTATTTTGCTCGATCAGGGACGTATTGCCCAACAGTTTCAGGTGCCACTGGCTCGACCACGTCAAAAAAGTGTGCAATTTGCTGCATTAGAACAACAGGTCTTAAGTGCAGTATTGGCAACTGAATAATCTTGACGCTAACAATGGGCTCGACTCTCCCATTGTTAGGGCAATGCAAATGCTCATCTATTCCTCTTGATTAAGGCACTCGATTCATTCTTTAATTTTTTAAATAAACCCAAGCTTAAGCACCGTAAAACTTCACTTTTACCATTTACAAATAAAATCAACAAACGCTAATCATTCAGTCAAAAAATACACAAGCAAATATACTCCCCCACCCTAATTGGTTTTTTGGCTGATTGCATAGCTAAGCTACAGAATAAATTATAAATATTTTAAAAATACATCTTTTAATGATGCACAAGACTGATGATTTGCCGTACAATTAATAATTCCCTTTTTTCATTGTTTTAAAATTACGAATGGAACAAAAAAAGAGTACACAAAAACGCCATCAGCTTCTCAATGCTGCACTCGACGTATTTTCCTTATACGGATTTAGCGGTGCAAGTTTGGATGAAATCGCACAAATTGCAGAAATGCATAAGTCGAATATTTTCTATTATTATGAAAATAAAGAGGCGCTCTATGTTGAAGTACTGACCACAGTACTGCAAAAATGGCTTGCGCCTTTACAAATGCTTGAAGCCGAACTTGAGCCAGAAGAAGCGATTACCAATTATCTGTTACAGAAAATTGAGGTTTCCCGTACTCAACCGAAAGCATCACGTCTATTTGCTTTAGAAGTGATTCAAGGTGCGCCACATATTCAGGAAATTTTAAAAGGTCCTCTGAAAAAACTGGTAAAACGTAAAGCCAAAGTCATTACCATGTGGCAAGAACAAGGCAAACTGTCTAAACAGATTGACCCTGAACTGCTCATTTTGAATATTTGGGCCATTACCCAAAACTATGCTGACTTTGCCACGCAAATGGAAATGGTCACAGGTAAAACCTTGCGTAACCGCAGTATGCTACAACGTGTTTTACAACACACGGTTCACATGATGCTGTACGGTATTGTGCCTCGTCAGGACGAAATCAACGCTACAGAAGCCGCTGTTATCACGGCTGAACCTGTACAGGAAGCGCAAGAATAATCGCGCCAACCTGAACAAATATCCGAATTTAGCTCACGACCCTAGTTTTTACTCGGGTCGTGGCGTTTTGGGCAACTGTATTACTTAATACTTTGATATAACGATAATAATTTTTGTGCACCTAGCAACAAGTTTTCTTCCCAGTCCAAATGCGCCGTATCATTGGCACCATCGGTAATATATTTGACCGACAATATGCGCACGCCTAGCTTTTTACAGACTTTGGCAATCGCATAGCCTTCCATATCGACCAGCTGACATGGCACTTTCGGTGTCCCCGTTTCAAAACTATCACCTGTGCCACAAATTCCGTTAGGTAAATGCTCAAAATAGCGTTCCAGATGGATTTCTGCAGGATGCTCTTGATCCATAGGTGTCACCCCTACCTGAAAACCTAGCGGTGAAACATCCATATCCCGCTGCACAAACTGACTCACTTCCACCAAGGCATGTGCATCAAAATGGGAGCTGCCCGCAGTACCTAAATTGAGCAAGGTTTTACAGCCTGTCTTCTGAATCACTTCAAAGGCTTTAAATGCAGCATTCACTTTACCAATGCCGCTGTAATGTACCTGAATCCCAGCTTGCTCAAACAAGCCTTTAGACTCACTGGGCAACGCCATAATTAAAGCAAAATCAGAATTCATAGCCATCTACTCGTGCAGTTCATTAAAACTGCCCCATTAGAAAAGAAATTTGAAGGCGGTGCAAACCCCATTGTGATTTGCAGATTAAATTGTCGGATTTTGCCTGATTTTTCGATAATTTTTCAGGTTAAAAACACAACAACAAGACGAAAGCGCGAGAATATGGCAATATATAGCTCTTACAAATTTTCAACTTTCATTCGACCATGCAGCTGCTCCGCCTGAATGCTTTATCTTCTACCACCGACTTAGCTCAAACTGCCGTGACCATTGGCAATTTTGATGGCGTGCATGTCGGTCATCAGGCGATGATTCAACAACTCAAAGCAGTGGCTGCCGCACAACAACTAAAAACTGTGGTGATGCTATTTGAACCACAACCACTGGAATTTTTTAAAGGTTATGATGCCCCGCCACGTATCAGTTCTTTGCGGGAAAAAGTCGAATATCTGACTGAATTGGGCATCGACTATATTGCCGTGGCCAAGTTTGACAATCACTTCCGTAGTTTAAGTGCCGAAGCCTTTGCCCACCTTTTAAAAAATAGTTTAAATGCCACACATTTGGTTTTGGGTGATGATTTCCATTTTGGCAAAAACCGTCAAGGCAATAGCGAATTTTTACGCAACTATGGCTTTCAGGTCACCAATTTAAACACCATTGAACTGAATGGTGAGCGTGTTAGCTCAACTCGTATTCGTCAAACTTTACAAGCAGGTGATTTGGCACTGGCAGCCAAACTGCTTGGACGCCCATATAGCATTACAGGGCGCGTCCAATATGGCGATCAAATTGGTCGCACACTTGATTTTCCAACCATTAATGTACGCTTAAACCGCCATAAACCCTGCTTAAATGGCATTTATGGCGTTGAAGTGGTCTGCGAAACCACCTCCTTAACCGACACAGTCAGCAATGCACATCCTAGCAAAACAGGTGTTGCAGGCTACAGCCCAAACAGTTTATTTGGTGCAGGGCATGTCGGAACTCGTCCTGCCATCAAGCAAGAACATCCCGAATGGCGATTAGAAGTACATTTCCCCAATGTTTCTGCTAATCTGTATGGCTTGTTAATGCGGGTCACGTTTTTAAACTATTTACATGGCGAAAAAAACTACCCTTCGCTTGAAGCACTCAAAGCGGGAATTGATGATGATGTTGAAAAACTTCTTGAATTTCGACAAGATCATCCCGATTTCCCTTTTTAATTTTACCCTGAATATTTAATGTAAAACGCGTCAGTCCATGGGCTGATTCAACTGGAAGACAACTTGCATGAGCGATAAGCAAACTCCTGAAAATGCAGTGGATTATAAAGCCACGCTGAACCTCCCAGGTACTGAATTTGCAATGAAAGCAAATCTGGCAGTACGTGAAGCGAAATGGTTAGAAGAGTGGTATGCCGACAACATTTATCAGCAGATTCGTGCATCGCGTATTGGCAAGAAAAAATATGTGCTTCACGATGGCCCTCCATACGCCAATGGTCAAATCCACTTAGGTCATGCGGTCAACAAAGTCCTCAAAGACATCATCATTAAAAGCCGTGTCATGGATGGCTATGATGCCCCTTATGTTCCAGGCTGGGACTGCCACGGTCTACCAATTGAGCTCAAAGTAGAAGAAAAAGTCGGTAAAGTTGGCGTTAAAGTTGATGCCTCAACTTTCCGTAAAGCCTGCCGTGAATATGCTTACACCCAAGTTGAATTACAGAAAAAAGACTTTGTGCGTATGGGCGTATTTGGTGATTGGGATAACCCTTACCTCACCATGAATTTCAAGCAAGAAGCCGACATCGTGCGTTCATTGGGTGCAATTGCCAAAGCAGGCCATATTGAACCTGGTCTAAAACCTGTGAATTGGTGTCTAGATTGTGGTTCTGCACTGGCAGAAGCCGAAGTTGAATATGAAGATAAAAAATCCGATGCGATTGACGTCGGTTTTGCTGTTGTTGATTTAGCCGATTTATCTGCACGTTTGGGCGTTCAAATTACCGATGCAACAGATATCGTGATTTGGACCACAACACCGTGGACATTGCCTGCCAACCAAGCTGTTGCCTTGCATGCCGAAATTGAATATCAATTGGTAAAAGCACGTAGCGACGAAAAAGCAGCACAAAACTTTATTTTGGCCAAAGAATTAGTACAGTCTGCAACTGAACGCTATGGCTTTAGCAGCTATGAAGTGTTGGCAGACTTTACTGGTGACAAACTTGAAAACCTGATCTTGCAACATCCACTGATTCAAGACCGTCAAGTACCTGTCATTTTAGGGGAACACGTCACCGCTGCCAGCGGTACTGGTGCAGTACATACCGCACCTGGACACGGTGTGGACGACTATAAAGTCGGTTTACAATACAACCTAAAAGTCGATAACCCGGTTGGTGGCAATGGTGTTTATTTACCAACTGCACCAATTTTTGCAGGCGAGCACATTTACAAAGCCAATCCGCAAATTATTGCTGCTTTGGCAGAAAGCAATAAGCTTTGGGCACATCACCCAATCAAGCACAGCTACCCACACTGCTGGCGTCATAAAACCCCAATTATTTTCCGTGCCACACCACAATGGTTTATCAGCATGGATAACCAAGGTTTACGTCAAGGTGCATTGAATGCGATCGAAAATGAGATCAGCTTCGTGCCAGATTGGGGTAAAAACCGAATTCAGGCCATGATTGAAGGCCGTCCAGACTGGTGTATTTCACGTCAGCGTACTTGGGGTGTGCCAATTCCGTTCTTCGTACATAAAGACACCAACGAATTACACCCTCGCACACCTGAATTGATCGAAGACGTTGCAAAACTGATCGAGCAAGAAGGGATTGATGGCTGGTACAACCGTGAAGCCAAAGACTTCATTGGTGATGATGCCGAGCACTACAATGCAGTACGTGATACCTTAGACGTTTGGTTCGACTCAGGTACGACCCACTACGCCGTACTACGTGAGCGTGAAGAGCTACAAGACCCTGCCGATCTTTACCTTGAAGGTTCAGACCAACACCGTGGCTGGTTCCAGTCTTCATTGCTGACCTCAATTGCCATCAATGAACGTGCACCATATAAAGGCTTGTTAACACACGGTTTTGTGGTTGATGAAAAAGGCCGAAAAATGTCGAAATCATTGGGCAATATCATCACCCCACAAGACATCATTAAAGACATGGGTGCAGACGGCTTACGTTTCTGGATCGCATCCGCAGATTACCGCTATGAAATGACTGCAGGTAAGGAAATCTTTAGCCGCGCATCAGATGGTTATCGTCGTATCCGTAATACCTTGCGTTTCTTGTTGGCCAACTTAAATGGGTTTAAACCATCGACAGATGCGCTTCCTGTAGATCAATTGATTGCTTTAGATCAATACATCCTACAACGTGCCGCCGAAGTGCAAAAAACCATTCAGCAAGCCTATGAAGATATGAACTTCCATATCGTAACCAGTGCGCTGACCAACTTCTGTATTAACGATTTGGGTGGCTTCTACCTCGACATCATTAAAGACCGTCAGTACACCACCAAAGCCGACTCTCAAGCGCGTCATTCTGCACAAACAGCTTTGTATCACTTGGTTCAGGCTTTTGTGCGCTGGATGGCACCTATCTTAAGCTTTACCGCACAAGAAGCATGGCCGCTAATTCCTGAGCAATCAGAAAAATATGTGTTCACAGCAGAATGGTACGAAATTCCTGTAGCTTCTGAAGCAAACATGTTGGCAGAAGCCGAATGGCAAACCCTGATTGCCGTAAAATCTGCAGTGAACAAATTCATTGAAGCTGCACGTACGGCTAAAACAGTCGGCTCAAATCTGTCTGCAAAAGTTGAACTTTGGGCCAATGATGAGCTGAAAGCAGTCATGGATAAACTGGGCGATGAATTGCGTTTTGTCCTCATTACCTCTCAAGTGATTGTGAATGGCTTTGATACAGCACAAGGCGAAGCTTCAGACCTTGAAGGTTTAAATGTGAAAGTCTCTGCGGCAGATGGTGAAAAATGTGTGCGTTGCTGGCACGTTTTACCAGATGTGAATACACATTCTGCACATCCAGGCTTATGCTCACGTTGTATTATCAACCTTCCAACAGGTCAAGGCGAAGAGAGAAAATATGCCTAATCCACAACACAAAAAGGGCTTATTCCAGTTTTATCCGCACAATTTATGGTGGATTGGCTTGTCCATTGTCGCGATTATTCTCGACCAATGGACCAAATGGATTGCAGTCTCGCATCTAAACTATGCAGACCCTGTACCTGTATTGCCCTTTTTGAATTGGACGTTATTGCATAACTATGGCGCAGCCTTTAGTTTCTTGTCCGATGCAGGTGGATGGCAGCGCTATTTCTTTACCTCACTGGCAGGTTTAGTGTCTGTAATTTTTGTATTTTGGCTGATGCGTATGCCAAAAAACATCATCGTACTGCCTTTGGCAATTGCCTTAATTTTAGGCGGTGCGATTGGGAATTTGATTGATCGGGTCAGCCTCGGTTACGTGGTCGATTTTATTCACGTGTATTACAACAACAGCCACTTCCCTGCCTTTAATATTGCAGACAGTGCCATCACCCTTGGCACCATTCTGTTGTTAATTGATACGTTTTTCCTAGAAAAACACCGAATTGAACGTGCGCAGGCGCAACATGACTGAACTAATTAACCCAAATGACGAAACCCGTATTGACGATGGCTCAAAAGTCGAGTTGCACTTTTCAGTGGCCATTGAAGATGGGGTAGAAATTGACAACACCCGTAGCCGTGCTGAACCTGTTAGCTTGGTAATGGGCGATGGTAGCCTGTTACCAGGTTTTGAAAAATCATTGTTTGGCTTACGTGCAGGTGACCGTCGTACCGTGAGCCTTCCACCTGAAGAAGCGTTTGGCCCGTGGAACCCTGAAAATGTCCAAACATTTGATACGGTTAAATTTGAACAGCGCCCAATTGAAGGGCACATGATTGAATTTGAAGATAAAGCCAAACAAAGTCTGTATGGCGTGGTTAAATCTGTAAACGATGATGTGACAGAAGTAGACTTTAACCATCCTTTAGCAGGTAAAAATATTACCTTTGAAGTCGAAATTTTTAGAGTGACTCCAGCAGGACAACAAGGCATTAAGTTGATGTAACTGAGCTCAATTTAAACCCATCCTTGCAAAATACACCCCAAGTGAATGATTTTTTTACTTGGGGTATTTTTATTAACACGCTTTCATAAATCATAAATGATCAATAAAATTAGTATTGAAAATCTCTTCGCCTTGGGGAGAAAGCGAGGATGAGGGAGTATTGAATTATGGTCTTAAAAGGATTGATGATAAAAGTCTATTGAATAAGATAATTATTAAATATAATCAATCACTTAAATTTTAATAACCCTCTTTATTGATCTTCATTTTACGAATATACCGTTGTACGTTTTAGCTTACAATAACTGCAGAAAATTGACGCTAGGCAAATCACAGTTTTAATTTTATATTTAAGTCATACAGAAACAGGAAGTTTCTAAAAGCAAGAATAACAATAATAAATCAATATAACGGCAGGACGCTGAAAGGTATAACAGGAGTAATACCGAGTAATAAATCTGAAAAAGCCCCGACATGAAGTTGGGGCTTTTTTCTAACCTAAATTTGATTTTGGGTTTATTTGGCTGTTAATTTTAGTAATCTGGCAGACTTTCCATCTTCAATTACCCAAATATTGCCATCTTTGGCTTGTAACAGCCCACGAATTCGCTGTCCTATTGGCAAACGCTGTATTTCCTGCGCAGGCTTTGTTTGTGTATCAACCACAATGATTGCTTGAGACGACAAGCCGCCTAACAATGCTTTATTTTTCCATTGTGGAAACACATCGCCCGTATAAAAAATCAAACTTGAAGGTGAAATTACTGGGGTCCAATCCAACACTGGGGCTTTAAACTCAGGCCGTGTAGCATGGTCTGGAATAGGCAAGCCATTATAATGATCACCATTTGACACCAAGGGATAACCGTAGTTCTGACCTTTTACAATCACATTCAGCTCATCACCGCCCTTAGGACCCATTTCTGCAACCCATAGCTGTCCTTTAGCATCAAACGCCATACCTAAAGGGTTGCGATGCCCTAAACTCCAGACTTGCTTAGCAATCTCTCCATGTTGCTGAAATGGATTGTCATTGGGTGATGTGCCATCTGCATTTAAGCGCAAAATTTTACCTAAATTACCTTTTAAATCTTGAGCAGGTTCAAACTTTTGCCGCTCACCAGAGCTAATCCATAACTTACCATCAGCACCGAATTGCATACGGTGTGCATAATGCCCCTGCCCAGATACTTTAGGCGTTTGCTGCCAGATTCGCTGAATTTGAGTTAATTTTGGGGCAGATTTTACATCCAATAAAAGCTTGGCTCGAATCACGACAGCACCGTAGCCACCCATGCCTGATTCAGCATAGCTTAAATAAATAAACTGATTCTGCTGAAAATTGGGGTCTAATACGACATCCCCCAAACCACCCTGACCACCATAGGCCACTCGAGGCACAGCTTGAACATCTAAAATTTGGCGGGTTTTGGGATTAAAAAGTTTTAATTTTCCTGCTTTCTCTGTAATTAATAACTGGCCGTTGGGTAATTCTACGAACGCCCATGGTTCATTAAAATCTGCAATAGCGTGTACTTGATAGCTTTGTAAGCTTTGCGGAGAGTTAGATGCTGCAGCAACCGCCTTATTGTGCTGCTCAGTATCTATCTGTGCACTACATCCTGTCGTAAAACACAGTAATAACAACGATGCACATAAACTGCTGCTTTGATATATGTTTCGCATTTTTAGCACCTGTATTGTTTATTGTATTCTTATCACATGACATGATAGTCCATAAATACCAAACCTTATTTAGGCCAAATGTAGGAAAAATTTTAAATTTCAGATATTAAAAGCAAAAAATTAAGGAGCAATGCTCCTTAATTTTAATGTTCAGTGACATTCATGCGTCATTAACTATAAGATCGACTGGCTTTTTTAACCACACTTGGCTCAGTCACTACCTGTGATGTACTTTGTAAACGAATCAATGCCACAGCAATCGCACCAATGACTGCTGGAATTGCGACCGCCAAGAAGTTCATTTTATGCGGCAAATCCATGCCTAAAAGAATGCCAATAATAATTGGTCCTACAATCGCACCAACACGACCAACAGCCGAAGCACAGCCAATCCCTGTAGAGCGAATGGTCAGTGGATAATACTGCGCAACAAAGCTATACAGCAAAATACTACTACCAATCGCCGAAGCACCTGCCATTGCAACCAATAGGTAAATTACAGGCTGTGGTGAGTTAAAGCCTAATCCGACTAGCGAGAAAGCACCTAGCAAGAACATGCCAATAATCACAGGCTTTAGATGGAAACGGTCTGCTAAAATACCACCACCAATAGTACCAATTACAGCACCAATATTCATTGCCATCAGGAACATTAAGCTGTTACCTAACGAGTAACCCGCTGCCATCATCAGTTTTGGTAACCAACTGCCTAAAGCATATACCATCAACAAACACATAAAGAAGCAGCACCAGAACAACAAAGTACTCATACTGCGGCCATTTTTAAATAAGGCTGCAATAGATGCATCTGGCGTTTGAACTTCATTTAAGACAAACTGTGTTTGACTGCTGATATTTTCTTGCGGACTGATCTGCTGAACGATATGACGTGCACGCTCATGTTGTTGCTTTTTCACCAAAAATGTTAATGACTCTGGTAAGAAAAACCACAATAAAGGCAATGCCAATAAAGGCAGTCCTGCAATATAGAACATGATTTCCCAACCAAAACTTGGGGTTAACCATGCACCTAGTAAAGCAGCTAAAATACCACCTACTGCATAACCACTAAACATAGTGGTAACTAAAGTACTACGCATTTTTTGCGGTGCATATTCAGAAGTCAAGGCAACCAAGTTTGGCAGCACACCACCAATCCCTAAGCCTGCAATAAAGCGTAAAATACCAAATTCTGTTGGGGTAGAAGCAAAGCCTCCCCAAAAGGTAAAGCCACTAAATAAAGTCACACAGATCAGAATGACATTTTTACGGCCAATTTTGTCTGCCAACATACCAAATAGCATGGCACCAAACATCATACCCGCCAAGGCAGTACTGGCAAGCATGCCTGCTTGCACAGCGGTCATATTCCATTCTTGCATCAGTAGTGGTAAAGCCACACCGTTAATCGCCAAATCATAACCGTCAAAAATAACGACAAATACGCACCAAAGTACAATTTTTAAATGAAAAGGTTTAAACTTTGCTTGATCCACTACAGCATTCACATTCATTGTTGTTGCTGTCATTTTTCCCTCACCTCCAATTGTGAGATTTTTATTTTATAAAAAATGAATGATTATTCACTTTTGTATATAAAATGAATCATTATTCATTTTTTGTCTACAGCAAAAACTTAACTCTGAATACTTTTCTCAAAAACTTAGACTAAAGTTGTAGATAAACTCGACCAAATAGACTTGAATACACTTCTTATAATTTGCTAGTTATTTTATTTTTCACATGATTTATTGTTTTAAATATCTTATTTTTACTATTATCTCCTTCACTTTATTCCTCCATAAAAAAACACCCTCAACGTTAGTTGAGGGTGTTTAGAATAATGAGCTGGCGATGACTTACTCTCACATGGGTAACCCCACACTACCATCAGCGCGAAGAGGTTTCACTTCTG
>NZ_JAAZQW010000044.1:0-18284 GCF_012371415.1 Acinetobacter sp. A3 | reverse complement strand
AATTGCAAAAGTGCATATTCTAAAAGCGGACATTTTTACTTTGGAGAAACCGGACATTTCTATTTTGGAGTTACAAATATGGTTTGCTTGAACAGCATTATGCCAAATGGTAATGCCTAGACTAGACACGCCCTTGCAGGATTTTAATCACAATCGCTGAGCTACTGAACGATATTAAAAATATTGAAAGTAGACCAGCGATTTTTTATCTAAGAGATAATTTAAGCAAACGCGTTTGCATTGTGCTGTTTAACAATTACTTCGCAGCTTGCCAAAAAGCTTCACCCGCCTGAATTGGATCATTGGTTTCAGCTAAGGTGTGCAGCCAAACATCGTATTGCGCGATAATCGGGTGTTGGCTAGGGTGAAAATCAGGCTTAAACCAGTCTTGAAATTGTGGCTTCATTTTGCGTAATTTTCCATTTTTACCCAATAGCCATTGCAGCCCGCGTGCATTCATCTTTAAGCGTTGTATGCGGCTAAAACCATCGTATCTGAGCATGACATTAGCACGGTAAAGGGTAAACCCAAACATCAAACCTGTGGTGAGTACCAATGCCATTTTTCGGGTCACTTCAGGCACATTGCCCACCTGTTGCATCACATCAAACGCCACATCACGATGCTCCATTTCTTCAATCGCATGCCACGCAAATAAAGCACGGACATACGGATGTGCATCTTTCAGGGTGTCTTTTTCGCCATAAAATGTTTCTGCCATAAGTGCTGTTAAGTGTTCAGCCGCCGCCGTCATGGCAATGTTGTATTGAGGCGAGCGATATTTCAGTTCAAACTTAAAAATCTTGTTCAGACGCTGAATAAATTGATCTACAGGCATACCTTGATCTTTCATGACCTGATTCATTTTGTCATGTGCAATGCCGTGTTGTGCTTCCTGCCGAATAAAATCTGCAACGCGTTGTTTAAGGTCTGGGTCTTGAATTTGATCGCGAAACAAACGTACAGATTGAATAAAGTAGCGCTCTCCGTCAGGAAAGGTCAGGCTAAGCGCATCAAACATACGTGTCAGAAAAGGGTCACCCGCAAACCAGTAACGTGGAATTTCGCTTAACTGAAAATCAAGATTGCTGCGAACAATAGGCGCAGCATGATATTGGACAAGTGCATTCATTTTATTTTACTAAGCAGAGTCGATCATGTTTGCAGTATGTCGGGCTTTCGCGGATTTGTTTTGACAGTACTCGCCAGTTTTTATACATTAAACGACAAAAGAAAATGATTCATGCCAACATGAGCACACACATTCACGAAATTCAAATTCCAAATGGCTATTATCAGTTATGGCTGCGCTACCTTTCTGAGCGTGGTCTAATGCCTGAACAGCTAGGGTTTTCTGCGGCACAATTGCAACAGTTACAGCATGTCCTGTCATTGCCCTTAGATACGCAGTCATCTTATGTATTGTTTACAGAGGTTATTCAGCACAGCATCCATTTTTTGGATTGTCCCCAGCTAATATTTGAGTTGGCAGCTTATATTCAGCCTGAACATTTTGGTGTACTCGGTTATATGGCCTCGCGTAGTAACAGTGTCGCAGAAGCCATTCAGTACATGATGCGCTTTAGCCGTTTGGTGGTGGATGGTTCGGCTGCTGTGCCCATGCGTTTATATCAACAACAGGATGCTTTGTATTTGTCTTGGCCCTTGGTCGATGAAAAATATAGTTTGATCCATGAAATGACCTTTGCTTGTATGGTACAACTGGCCACTCAAATTTTTGACTTTCAACATTCACCCATTCGGGAAATCCACTTTGCCCACGCTGCACGCATGCCTGTGCGACAGTATGAAAATTTTTATCGCTGTAAAATCTTGTTTAAACAAGCGGAATATCAAATTGTTTTAAATTTAGATAGTTTAACGATTCAACCACAACAGGCAGACCCTTCTTTAATTCATTTGCTAACCAAGCAAGCTGAAGATGCGATTGCATTAAAACCCAATGTCGATAGCGTATTGCAGCAAGTTCAGGAAATGGTGGCGCAATATTTACGGCAGGAAGAAAACATCCCTAGTATTGAGTTTGTGGCGCAGGTGTTATGTTGTTCGGTACGCACGTTGCAGCGACAGCTTAAACAAGAGGGCACAGGCTTTAAACAGATTATTGAAAAAGAGCGCATGCAGCGCTGCGAGCAGTTGCTTATACAAAATCTGGGGTTGTCTGAAATTGCACAGCAATTGGGGTATTCAGATCAATCTGCTTTGGCGCGGGCCTATAAGGCCTACACTGGGCAAACTTTGCTTAAAGCCAAACAGGCTTTACAGCAGGGTGAGTATGAAAAGAAATAGATAGGCATTTAAGTTCTAGCCTGAAGAAGCACTGTATTTCAGCCCGATGTGTCATAGCATCACGGAACAATAGCATTGGAAAAATAGCGCTGATCAATCGATTTAAATCAGCTTTTGCAAGGTTGTGAAATGAATGATTTAGAAGCTAAGTGTTTTGTTTATATCATTTTTTAAAATTTTAAATGCAAAATTGGGCAAAATGTACAAACCGATAAGCAGGCCAAATTAGGCATCTTTGATCATTGAGAAAAAAGCGCAAATATTAGTAAATGTAGCCTCGCGGTTGTTCTGAATAAATCGTTTTGCAAACAGAAATACAGCAACCCATGCCAGTGCGCTATTCATTGTGTAAAAAATAGCGTTACAATGGGTCGATTTGTATTTCTACAATAGCAAATGTCTCAGTTTTAATCATTCAAGGAAAATACAACCCTATGTCACGTTTAGCCACACGATTTGCACAGCTTGAATCTCAACAGCGTAAGGCCTTGGTTTCTTATGTTATGGCAGGTGACCCTCATCCAGAAGTCACAGTTCCGTTGTTACATCAAATGGTCGAGGCAGGGGTAGATGTCGTTGAATTAGGTTTGCCGTTTTCAGACCCAATGGCCGATGGTCCAGTGATTGCCCTTGCAGCAGAGCGTGCTTTGGCAGGTGGTACCAGTACGCTAAAGGCTTTAGACATGGTCAAAGAATTTCGTCAAAAAGATCAGGAAACCCCTGTTGTGTTGATGGGATACTTAAACCCTGTAGAAGTGATTGGTTATGAAAAGTTTGTTGAATATGCCAATGATTGTGGTGTAGATGGTGTGCTTTTGGTGGATTTACCACCAGAGGAAGCTCAAGATTTTGACAACATCTTAAAGAAATATGAGATGGATCAAATTTTCTTGTTGGCACCAACATCGACACCAGAGCGTATTCAGTTTGTGGCAAATCAAGCCAGTGGCTTTATTTACTATGTTTCCTTGAAGGGCGTGACAGGCGCAGCAACACTTGATGTTGCAGAAGCAGCAACACGCTTAGAACAAATTAAATCTGTTACAAATGTGCCGGTTGGCGTAGGTTTTGGTATCAGTGATGCTGCCTCTGCTAAAGCAATGGGTGCAGCTGCCGATGCAGTCATTGTCGGAAGTGCTTTTGTAAAACAATTTGCGAGCCTTGCCCCAGAACAAGCCGTCATTGCAACGGTTAATAAAGTGAAGGAGCTTCGAGCTGCGCTCGATGAGTTAGTATGAATCAAGAAGTGAAAACAGGGAAAATTCTAAGCCCATCGACGCCGTGGACTGAACGTGGTGTGCCTGGTATTGAAACACCAGATGAACAACAAGCCTTAAAAGCTATTTTCACTGAACCAACAATTGAATGTCCTGAATGTCATGCGTTAGTCACCCGTACCGCAATGTCTTTTAATGCGTATGTATGTCCACAATGTGACGAACATTTACGTATGAAAGCGCGTGAGCGTTTAACTTGGTTCCTAGATCAAGTTCAACAAGAATTAGGTCAAGAATTTTCTGCCAAAGACCCGCTGAACTTTGTAGACAGTAAGGCTTATCCTGAGCGTATGTCTGAAGCACAAAAGAAAACAGGGGAAACTGAAGCTTTGGTGGTAATGCAAGGCTTACTCAAAGAAATGCCAGTAATTGCTTGTGCATTTGAGTTCGACTTTATGGGCGGCTCAATGGGTACTGTTGTTGGTGACCGTTTTGTTCAAGCGGCTGAACGTGCTATTAAACAGAAACAACCTCTAATTTGCTTTGCTGCATCTGGCGGTGCACGTATGCAAGAAGGCATGCTGTCTTTAATGCAAATGGCGCGTACCTCTGCAGCGATTCAGCGTATGAAAGAAGCAGGCTTGCCATACATCGTGGTGTTGACTCATCCTGTATATGGCGGTGTAACAGCATCATTGGCAATGTTAGGCGATGTACACATTGCTGAACCTAAAGCGATGATTGGTTTCGCAGGTAAACGTGTGATTGAGCAAACTGTACGTGAAAAACTGGAAGAACCGTTCCAGCGTGCAGAATACTTGCTTGATCATGGCGTGGTCGATCAAATTGTCCATCGTCATGCATTACGTGATACAGTTTATCGCATTGTGTCGAAACTGATGAATTTGCCTTGAACATAGCACCGCTTGCAACCGATGATTTAAATACATGGCTCAATTATTGGAGCCATGTTCACGTTACGGGTATTGATTTAGGTTTGGAGCGGGTGATTCCCGTTGCCGAAAAACTGGGTGTGACTCAGCCAAATGCCAAAGTCATTACGGTTGCAGGAACCAATGGCAAAGGTTCAACCACTACTACTTTGGCAGCAATTTTAAATGCCCAAGGCTATAAGGTAGGATTGTACCAATCGCCACATATTTACCGCTTTAATGAGCGGGTCAAATTAGCAGGAAACGAAGTTGATGATCAAAGCTTGATTGATGCCTTTGTGCAGGTAGATCAAGCTCGACGCGCCTGTGATCTGAGTTTATCTTTCTTTGAAGCGACCACTTTGGCTGCCTTTGTGATTTTTAAAGCACGTGACTGTGATGTTTGGGTGCTTGAAGTCGGTTTGGGTGGACGTTTAGATGTAGTGAATGTGGTCAACCCAGATGTGGCAGTGATTACCAATATTGGGTTGGATCATGTGGATTGGTTGGGCGATAGCATCGAAAAAATTGCTTATGAAAAAGCAGGGATTATTCGTCCGAACATTCCAGTGATTTTTGCAGGTCAGCAAGATTTACCACAAGCTATTCAAGACAAAGCAACAGTGTGCAATGCGCCGTTATTGGTCTTAAATCGTGATTATTTTTATCGTGATTCTGACGATGGCGAATCTTGGATGTTTGCATCTTCAGGTTGTACCTTAAAACTCCCGACAGGTAGCTTGGCATTAGATAATATTTCTACCGCAGTGGCAGCTGTATTAAATAGTGGCCTTGCGGTTTCTCAAACGGCAATTGCAGAAGGGATTCAAGCCGCTAAATTGGCAGGACGTTTTGAAATTCGTCAAATTCAGGGTAAAACCGTGATTTTTGATGCAGGGCATAACCCGCATGGCGTTGAATTTTTGTTAAAGCAATTGCGCAATTTCTTAAATTACAATAAACAGTACACAGAAGTGGTTGGTGTTTTTTCAATGCTGGCAGATAAAGATATAAATTCTGTCGTTGAGTTATTGAAAGATACGGTGTTAATGTGGAAAATTGCCGCATTAAATGTGCCACGTGCGGCAGAGATCACGGTTTTAGATCAAGCTTTGCAAGGCGAAACAGTACAACACTTCGACAGTGTGCAATTGGCTTTTAAATCAGCGCTGGATGAAACAAAAAATAATCAGCTGATCTTGGTATGTGGATCATTTCATACCTTAGAAGCGGTATGGGAGTATTTGGAAGAATGTCAATGAATAACAAACAACGCTGGATGGGTGGCGTTGTTTTATTAGGTGGTGGTGTTTTATTGGCAGCATTGCTTTTAAAAGGGCAAGAAGAAATACATCAAAATAATGTCAAAACCCCAAGCCAAGCTGAACAAGTTCAGAATAAAAATGCCAATCAAGCAGAAATGGTGCAATTGCAGCCTTTAACTGTAGATGTCGAAACCGAGCAGCGTTTGCTAGAAGAGCAGCGCCGTGCACGTGAAAAAGCGGTAGCAGAGCAAGAAGCGCGTGCAGCCGAATTTTTGGCAATGCAGCAACAGGCTGAAGCTGAAGCAGCACGTAAAGCAGCAGAAGAATACGCAGCTTTAAATGCCCTGCGTTCAGGTCAGCAGCAAAGCTCAGACAATATTCCACCTGAGCTGGTGGAAGATGAACAGGCTAAGCAAAAACGTTTGGCTGATGAAAAAGCCGCTCAGCAAAAGAAGTTAGAGCAGCAAAAGGCAGCAGATGCCAAGAAAGCTGCAGAGCAAAAAGCAGCACAAGAGCGTAGTGCCGCAGAGAAAAAAGCTGCAGATGAAAAACGACTAGCTGAAGAAAAACGAATTGCGGAAGAGAAGCGCAAGGCTGAAGAAAAACGCCAAGCCGATGCAAAACGTAAAGCGGAAGAAGAGCGCAAAGCGGCAGAAGCGAAAAAAGAAGCAGAACGTAAGGCTGCTGAAGAAAAACGTAAAGCAGATGAAAAGCGTAAAGCTGAAGAAGCCGCTAAGAAAAAGGCTGAAGCAGAAAAAGCACGTAAGCTTCTGGAAGAAGGCGATAAGCAGTGGATGGTACAAGTGGCTTTGGCAGCCAACCAAGCCAATGCCGATGCTTTGGCAGCTAAATTAAAAGCCAAAGGTTATAAAGTCACACAAAGTCCAACCTCTAAAGGTGTGCGGATTATGGTAGGGCCATCTAAAGATCGTGATGCTGCAGACGCCACTCGTAAAAAAATCACGGCTGACCCTAGTTTGAATATGAAGTCGGCATGGGTAATTGACTGGGTGCCGTTAGAGAAACGCAACTAATTCTTTTTATAAAGTTGTGGTCTTTAAACAGGATTTAATCATTTGGTTAAATCCTTTTTTACACGCTATTTATTTAGACATTAAAAACGCCTATCCGAAGATAGGCGTTTTTAATCATTCTGCTAACTTGTGAATTCAGTGTAGAACTAAAATTAAGAGCGATTTGGTTGTTTGGTCAAACGTAAATACGGTTTGATGGCTTTATATCCGCTTGGGAAGCGTTCTTTAAGTTCAGCTTCATCTTGAATAGATGGCACAATCACCACGTCTTCACCATCTTGCCAGTTAGCAGGGGTTGCAACTTTATAATTGTCAGTCAGTTGCAATGAGTCAATCACACGTAAAATTTCATGGAAATTACGCCCTGTAGATGCAGGATAAGTGATGATCAAACGTACTTTTTTATTCGGATCAATAATGATCAGTGAGCGTACAGTCAGTGTTTCGCTGGCATTCGGGTGAATAAAATCATACAAAGTAGACACTTTACGATCTTGGTCGGCAAGAATTGGGAAATTAACTGTCGTATTTTGAGTTTCGTTAATATCTTGAATCCAGCCTTTGTGAGATTCTGCATCATCTACAGAAAGGGCAATCGCTTTAACATTACGTTTGCTGAATTCATCTTTAAGTTTTGCGGTAAAGCCTAATTCTGTGGTGCAGACAGGAGTATAGTCGGCAGGGTGTGAAAATAAAATCCCCCAGCTGTTACCTAAAAACTCATAAAAATCAATCTGGCCTTCATTTGAATCTTGTGTGAAGTTGGGTGCGGTGTCACCTAAGCGAATGGTCATGCTGTGCCTCTGATGTTTTGTGTTGTATGTTGAATGAACACTACTATGCGTTATTTCTTTTGCAAAAATAAATAGTGTTTTTGTATGTACTTATGAATAAATTGAATAAGTGATGTGGTTTTTATTGCATTTTCAAAATAGATTCATGTGCTATTGCTATATATCGCCCGCTCGAAATTTGTTACATTAACTGCCACTTAGCAGCGAGAAATGGCAAGTAGGGATTGGAATTTTTAATAGGTTTTTGTGCAAAACCCTTGTACTTCAAATTTCTAGCACCATAATAACCACTAAGAAAAACCTATTTATTTGACAAGCAAGATTTAGAGAGTTTATTCATGTTGGCAAGTCTGATCGGAGGAATCTTCGGTACTAAAAATGAGCGCGAACTCAAACGCATGCGTAAAATCGTAGACAAGATTAATGCGCTCGAGCCGACGATATCTGCCTTAAGCGATGCAGACTTATCTGCAAAAACCGAAGAATTCAAACAACGTTATAACAAAGGCGAAAGTTTAGATAAATTATTACCAGAAGCATTTGCGGTATGTCGTGAAGCGGCCAAACGCGTCATGAGCATGCGTCACTATGACGTGCAGTTGATTGGTGGTATTACCTTGCACGAAGGTAAAATTGCAGAAATGCGTACAGGTGAAGGTAAAACCCTGATGGGAACTTTGGCCTGTTATCTGAATGCTTTGAGTGGTCAGGGCGTGCATGTCATCACTGTAAATGACTACTTGGCACAGCGTGATGCTGAACTCAACCGTCCTTTGTTTGAGTTTTTGGGTTTAAGCATTGGCATCATTTATTCGATGCAAGACCCGACAGAAAAAGCACAAGCTTATCGCGCAGACATCACTTACGGTACCAATAACGAATTTGGTTTCGACTATTTGCGTGACAACATGGTGTTTTCTCTCGCTGAGAAAAAACAGCGTGGTTTGACCTATGCCATCATTGACGAAGTGGACTCGATCCTAATTGATGAAGCACGTACACCATTGATCATTTCGGGTCAAAGTGATGATTCATCTCAATTGTATGCTGCAATCAATACCATTCCACCAAAACTGCATGCGCAAAAAGAAGAAAAAGTAGCAGATGGTGGGCATTTCTGGATTGATGAAAAACAACGAACGGTGGAAATGACCGAAATTGGTTATGAAACTGTAGAAGATGAATTGATTCAAATGGGATTGCTGGCAGAGGGCGAAAGTCTTTATTCTGCATCTAACCTGAATTTGGTGCATCACGTGTCTGCTGCCATTCGTGCGCACTTCTTGTATCAACGCAACGTACACTACATTATTCATGATGGTGAAGTGATTATTGTTGACGAAAATACAGGTCGTACCATGCCGGGTCGTCGCTGGTCAGAAGGCTTGCACCAAGCGGTAGAAGCCAAAGAAGGCTTAGAAATTCAGCCTGAAAACCAAACTTTAGCGACCACAACTTTCCAGAACTATTTCCGTTTATACAAAAAATTATCGGGTATGACGGGTACTGCAGATACTGAAGCTGCAGAAATGAAAGAAATTTATGGTTTGGATGTGGTGATTATTCCAACCCACCGCCCAATGATTCGTAATGACCAGAACGATTTGATTTATTTAAACCGTGCAGGCAAATACAACGCAATTATTCAAGAAATTCAGCGTGTGCATGAAGCGGGTGTAGCGCCAATTTTGATTGGTACCGCAACCATTGAAGCTTCGGAAATTTTATCGGACAAACTGCGTGAAGCGGGTATTCAGCACGAAGTGTTAAATGCGAAGCAACACGAACGTGAAGCCGACATTATTGCACAGGCAGGTTCACCACGAGCGGTGACGATTGCGACGAATATGGCGGGTCGTGGTACAGATATTTTGCTCGGTGGTAACTGGAAAGCCTTGCTTGCCAAAATTGAAAATCCAACCCCTGAAGACGAAGCTCGCTTAAAAGCAGAGTGGGAACAAAACCATGACATGGTGTTAAGTTCAGGTGGTTTGCATATTATTGGCTCTGAACGCCATGAATCACGCCGTATTGATAACCAGCTACGTGGTCGTGCAGGTCGTCAGGGTGACCCAGGTGTGTCACGTTTCTATCTTTCACTTGAAGATGACTTGATGCGTATTTTCGCAGGTGACCGTGTCGTAGCAATGATGCGCGCTATGGGCTTGCAGGAAGATGAAGCGATTGAGCACAAAATGGTGTCTCGTTCCATTGAAAATGCACAGCGCAAAGTTGAGGCACGTAACTTCGATATTCGTAAAAACTTGCTGAAATACGATGATGTGAATAATGAACAGCGTAAGATCATTTATTCACAACGTGATGACGTGTTAGCAGAAAACACCCTGCAAGATTATATTGAAGAAATGCATCGTGAAGTGGTCACAGGCATGATCGCCAATTATATTCCACCTGAATCGATTCACGATCAGTGGGATATTGACGGGCTTGAGCGTGCCTTACGTGATGACTTGGGCATCGACTTGCCAATTAATCAATGGTTGGAAGAAGATCGTCGCCTAGACGAAGAAGCGTTGATTGAACGTATTTCTGATGAAATCTTGGCGCGTTACCGTTCACGTCGTGAGCAAATGGGTGATGAATCTGCAGCCATGTTAGAACGTCACTTTATGCTCAGCTCATTAGATCGCCACTGGAAAGATCACTTGGCGGCAATGGACTATTTACGTCAAGGTATTCATTTACGCGGCTATGCGCAAAAGAACCCTGAGCAAGAATACAAAAAAGAAGCATTTAACTTATTTGTGAACATGCTGGGTGTGATTAAAGCTGATGTGGTCACTGATTTATCACGTGTACACGTCCCAACGCCTGAAGAATTGGCTGCCATGGAAGCGCAACAACAGGCACAGGCCGAAGCCATGCAGTTGAACCTTTCTCATGCAGATGTAGACGGCTTAACGGGTGAAACCTTTGAATCAGAACCGCAAGCGGTAGCTGCTGATCAAGCGGTGGTACCACCTGCAAGCCGTAACTCACCATGTCCATGTGGTTCAGGACTGAAATACAAGCAGTGTCACGGTAAAATTTAAGTTTGATGAACTTTGCAAAGCAGAACTTCGGTTCTGCTTTTTTATCGCATTTTGGCTTAAAACTTTGTAGCAATAGTTTTGCAAGATGTGTATAGCATTTGCAGATTTTGGAATTAAATGCTATTTAGTTGCACATGCAATATATCCATACGTGGAACAAAAAATGAAAAAAGTATTACAACCTTTAATGATTGTCGCACTTAGCTTGCCAACGTTGACCTTTGCGAATGCTACAGCGACAACGACCACTGCTGCAAAAGTTCAGGCTGCTGTAGGACCCACTACAGCACAGGCTCAAGTAGATAATGGTCATGTAACAGTGGCAAGTCCACGTACAGGTATCCGCTATACCTTTGCCAATCCTGATCAACGTCCAATTGTGTTGCATACTGCTGCGATTGCACCAGCGAATGCTGCTAATGTAAATCGTATTGTGGCTTCAAATCCAGCACTGTCTGCAGCAAGCCAAGAACGTGCCAAACAGGCATTGTTGGGCGAAGCAGTTGTGGCAACCAATCCACAATAAGTTTTAAAGCAGACTGGCAAGCGGTGCTGCTTGCTCAGCTGTACGTTTAAATATAAAAAAAACCAGTCTAAACGGCTGGTTTTTATATTTCAGAGCCTACATAAACAAAAAGCGAAACGACACAGGCGGATGCTCGATTTTTTCTTCATTTTCCACTAAGCTGTGACATTCTCAAATTTGTACTGGAAATTTCAAAATGGCAGTTGGTGACGTCTCTATGCCACATATGCATGTGGTCAAAGGTGTAAAAATTGGTTCAGCTGAAGCCTATGTGCGCTATCAGAACCGACGTGACCTGGTTATTTTTGAATTTGCAGAAGGTTCAAATGTTGCGGGTGTATTTACCCAAAATGCATTCTGTGCTGCGCCTGTGCATGTCTCTAAAGCACATTTAGCACAAACTAATCCACGTTATTTGGTGATTAATACAGGTAATGCCAATGCGGGTACGGGTAAATTGGGTATGCAAAATGCAGAAACCACCTGTGCCAAATTGGCTGAATTGGCGGGTGTATCTGCACAAGAAGTTTTGCCATTTTCTACAGGGGTGATTGGTGAACAATTACCTATTGAGCGTTTGGTCGCAGGTTTAGCACCAGCTTTGGCGTCGTTGCGTGATGATGCATGGCATGATGCCGCCACAGGCATTATGACCACAGATACCAAACCAAAAGGTGCGTCTGAGCAATTTGAGCTCGATGGTATTACATACAGCATGACTGGTATTTCTAAAGGCGCAGGCATGATTCGTCCGAATATGGCGACTATGCTTAGCTATGTTGCGACCGATGCCCCGATTCAACGTGATGTATTACAACAATTGCTCAAGCAAAGTGTAGAGCAATCTTTTAACCGCATTACCGTAGATGGCGATACTTCTACCAATGACTCATGCATTTTAGTGGCGACAGGTCAGGCAGGCGGTACGACAATTAGTAGCAATAATGATCCACGTTATGTGGTGCTATTGGATGTTTTAAATCGTGTGATGCTGCGTTTGGCGCAATTGATTGTTCGTGATGGCGAGGGTGCAACGAAATTCATTACGGTTCGTGTTGAAGGTGGCGCTAATACTCAGGAATGTTGTGATATTGCTTATAGCATTGCACATTCGCCATTGGTAAAAACCGCTATTTTTGCCTCAGATCCAAACTGGGGGCGTATCCTTGCTGCGATTGGTTACGCAGGCGTCCCTAATTTAGACGTTGAAAAAATTCAGGTTTGGTTAGATGATGTGCAAATATGTAAAGATGGTGGCGCTGCCGCAGACTATACCGAAGAAGCAGGTGCAGGCGTCATGGCGCAAACTGAAATGACCATTCGTGTAGATTTAGGACGCGGACAGGCCTCAGATACAGTCTATACTTGTGACTTATCTTATGATTATGTCAAGATCAACGCGGATTACCGTTCGTAAAATTTAAATTGAGTGAGAAAGCCTCCGTTGTGAGGCTTTTTTAGCATTTAATCGGCAAAGGGCTGGTGAATGAGCAAATAGCCCCCATATCATCAGTGACTTGAGTACGCTTGTGTTAGGGCAAGCATGAAGATAGAGAAGACGTTGTTATGAATGATGCGACCAATTTAATTGCCAATGAAGCAAAATCGATTGTGCAGGCGCATTTAGATCGCTTGGGTGAAACCAAAGAGCACCATTTGAGTGAGCAGGCCAAGCAGGAAAAATTTGCGCAAATTAAAGCAGAACTCGAAAAGCGCAATGCTGTCTTGGTTGCCCATTATTACTGCGATCCAGAAGTACAGGAATTGGCAGAGTACACGGGCGGTTGTGTTTCAGATTCTCTGGAAATGGCACGTTTTGGTCGTGATCATGCTGCAACAACATTGGTGGTGGCTGGGGTGAAATTTATGGGTGAAACAGCCAAAATTTTATCACCAGAAAAAACTATTCTAATGCCAACTTTGGAAGCGACTTGTTCACTCGACTTAGGTTGCCCTGTCGATGAGTTTAGCCGCTTCTGTGATGCACATCCTAATCATACTGTTGTGGTTTATGCCAATACTTCTGCTGCGGTAAAAGCACGTGCAGACTGGGTCGTGACATCTAGTTGCGCAGTTGAAATTGTCGAGCATTTAGATAGCTTGGGTGAAAAAATCATTTGGGCGCCTGACCAGCATTTAGGTCGCTATATTCAAAAGAAAACTGGGGCAGATATGTTGCTGTGGGATGGTTCATGTATTGTGCATGAAGAATTCCGTTCGCGCGGTATTGCCAACATGAAAGCGCTGTATCCAGATGCTGCAGTTTTGGTACATCCAGAATCACCTGAAGCTGTGGTTGATATTGCTGATGCAGTGGGCAGTACTTCACAGCTAATTCAAGCTGCGAAAAACTTGCCGAACGAGCGTCTTATTGTGGCAACTGACCGTGGCATTTTCTATAAGATGCAACAAGCGGTACCCAATAAAACTCTGATTGAAGCACCAACTGCAGGTGAGGGGGCAACTTGCCGCTCATGTGCACATTGCCCGTGGATGGCAATGAATGAATTAGATGGAATTTTGCATGTGTTGCAAACTGGTGATCAAGAAATATTCGTTGAGCCTGCGCTTGCAGAACGTGCTAAATTACCGTTAGATCGTATGTTGAATTTCAGTGCGAGTCTGAAACGCTAAAATTGATTGAAAAATATCAAAAATGCTTGATAAATATACGGTTGAAGCTTTTTTTTAATTTTTTTTAAATATAGGTGTTGACGTCTTCGGGCGTCACGCCTAGAATGCACACCGTACCGCACGATGTGCGATACACAAAAAAGCTGAGATGAATCGGAGCATAGCACAGCCTGGTAGTGCACCTGGTTTGGGACCAGGGGGTCGTAGGTTCGAATCCTACTGCTCCGACCAATTCTTCAAGGCAACGTATCGCATGATATTATGTATCATCGGTCATGCGCCTGTAGCTCAGTTGGATAGAGCATCCGCCTTCTAAGCGGATGGTCACAGGTTCGAATCCTGTCAGGCGCGCCATTTTTGGGTGGCTTGGTATATAAGAACCAAATATGATGGTGGATGTAGCTCAGTTGGTAGAGCCCTGGATTGTGATTCCAGTTGTCGCGGGTTCGAATCCCGTCATTCACCCCAATCTCTTTAAGAGATAAACGGAGCATAGCACAGCCTGGTAGTGCACCTGGTTTGGGACCAGGGGGTCGTAGGTTCGAATCCTACTGCTCCGACCATTTTCTAAAATAGAAATGGTCAATAGATAAAGATACCGCGTTAAGCGGTTTTTTTATGCCTGAAATTTAGAAAAATACTTTTGTTGATTACATCTTTTAGGTGAAATAAAAAAAGCCTCAATGACTGAGGCTTGATGATCCGTTGAAATTTCTGTAGGGCTTTAAGGTACTATGGTCACATTTACCCGACGGTTAATCGCGCGATTTGCTGGTGTATCGTTGCTCACCATCGGTTGAGATGCTCCACGACCAATCACCTGAATATTGTTTCGTTCAAAACCTTGATCTAAAAAGATCTGAGCGACACTTTGGGCGCGTTTTTCAGAAAGAGTTTGATTGTAGCTGGGTAAACCCACATTGTCGGTATGTCCAATAAATTTAAGTTTATCTAGATCATATTTATGCAGTTGTTGTGCCAGCTGATTCAGGCGTTGTTGCTGAGGTTTTTGGATAGCGTATTCATCAAAACCAAATAATAAACGTTCAGGCAAAGCCAGTGTCCAGCCATCATCACTCAAAATAAACCCTTCATTTTTAAGCATACGTGCTTGTTTATAGCTGACATTGCCTAAGCTCATACATGCGCTGAGCGAAACCATAACTAAAATGAGAGAAGTGATCAGAACCTTTTTAAGCATGTGAAACCTGTTTATCAAATGGAGCGTAAAACTCTGTCCTTCAGGGCAGAGATGTAAGCGACACGACATGAAATGTCGTTGGGTTTTTCAAAAATCAACACCTTTAATTTAACACGATCTAAAATAAGCCCATGAAAACACTTAAATTACGCATAAAAGACAAACATTGCAAGGTGCTAGACCAATTAGCATCTGAGGTGAACTTTGTTTGGAATTATGTGAATGATTTGAGTTTTAAACACCTAAAAAGAACAGGTCACTTCTTTTCAGCATTCGACATGGCAAAGTACACCAAAGGTACTTCAAAGCTCTGTGGATTGCATAGCCAGACAATTGATGCAATTAGAGAAGAATTTGTCACCCGAAGAATACAGTATAAAAAAGCAAAGCTGAAATGGCGTGTTAGCAACAAGAAATCAGCAAGAAGATCGCTTGGTTGGATACCATTCAAAAAATCAGGACTGAAATATGCTGATGGATGGGTTGAGTATGGAAAAACCAAATTCGGCTTATGGGATAGCTACGGTTTAAGCAAATATAGTGTTAGAACAGGCTCATTTGTTGAGGATAGTCGTGGGCGTTGGTATGTGTGCCTGGTCGTGGATTCACCTAAGTTAGACAAACCAACTGCAACTAAAGCCATTGGCATTGATCTAGGCTTAAAAGATATAGCCACCTGTTCTGATGGCACTGTGATTTCAAATCCAAAGTTGTATCGTAAATATGAACAAAAACTAGGTATAGCTCAACGAGCGAAGAATAAAAAGCGTATTCGTGCATTACACGCCAAGATTGCAAATTGTCGTAAAGATCATTTGCACAAAGCAAGCACCATGCTTGTAAAAGAAAATGCACTGATTATTGTCAGGCGACCTGAGTGCAAAAAAACTTGTAAAAACTAAAATGGCTAAATCTGTTTTAGATACAGGCTTTTCAGCATTCAAAACAATGCTCAAGTATAAATGCGAGAACGCAAGTGTATTGTTTGAGGAAGTCAACGAAAGTTTCACAACCCAAATGTGTTCGTGCTGTGGTGAGATCACCGCAAGCAGTCCGAAAGGTAGAGCAGATTTGCGAATAAGAGTATGGGAATGTGAAAACTGTTTAAATACCAATGATCGGGATTTAAATAGTTCTAAGAACATACTTGCGCTTGGGCTTAAGCGTCTAGCAGTAGGAATCACCTCCGTTTAGGGAGGTGAGGAAGTCAATGTTTGATTGAGGTGAAATATACCATTTTATTTTATCGCGTTTCGCTTTAAGCATGGCACGATCTACATCAGCAATTAAATTTTCTGGTGTCTTGGCATATTCAGTTAATGCCACACCAATACTAACATTTAATGAGACTTGCTGCTGTTCGTATGTAAATGTGGCTGCATAACAGTTGTGAATTTTTTCACAGAAATTTTCCAATTCAGCCTGTGTATATGAACCTGTCAGAATCACTGCGAATTCATCTCCGCCTAATCGTGAAACAAAAGCATGCTCGGGCAAAATATCGATAAGACAGTGTGAAGAATCACGTAAAATTTCATCACCAATTAAATGACCAAATTGATTATTGATTTGGTTGAAATTGTTGATATCTAAAAATAAGACTGCAGCACTGGTAGTTGAACCATTATACAGTTTGAAAAGTGTTTCATAAAAATAATGTCGATTTGGCAGTTGAGTTAAACTGTCATATTGAAATTGATGTTGTAATTTGTTGTTTTCTGAAGTTAAATTCTTATGCGATTGCTCAATTTCCTTTAATAGACTATTAAAGGCATAACTGAGTTCGTGCAATTCCTGAATATCTGAACCAGAAATACGCATTTTGTAATTTTGTTGCGTGCTAATATCACGTGCAGAATCAACAATTGAGGTTAAGGATTGCATGAGATATTGATAAATTGAATTAATCGACCAAAACACGGCCATCAACATTAAAATAAAACCAAAACTTAGCCCAAGAACAATTTTGAGCAAAAAGCTGATCAGGTCGCTCGAATTACCGTAGACTAGCAGTTCGCCATATTTTTGTTGATCGTGATTAATACTCAGACGAACAGGGTCGTGGAAAAACAAATAATCTAACAAGGCTTGAATTGAAAATCGGTCAAGGTCTTGTTGTTCAATAAATGCCATACGCTTTTGTTGGGCTGAAAGCACTTCAATGGAGCGGACAGGATGGCGCTGTGTATGTTCAGTTAAGATTTCATTCAAAGTGATCTGATCGTTAAATACAACTGCAGGTTGAATACGTTCATTCAATGTGGTTGATAAATTTTGCAGACTATTTTTAGCGTAGGTGTTCATGGTGTAAGTCGAAATGACCAAAAAAATTCCAGAACAAATACAAAAGGTCAGTATAAAAATAGTGAGTTGAGAGCGCGTAAATAACTGATGCAAGGTAATAGGAGTGTATAACTGTTTCATGAGTTAGGCTCCGTTGGTTTTGCAAGTAATAACACTCGTGGATCAATATGCAATTTCGACTGAGTTAAGCTTTCTAAGTTGACTTTAAAAGCGTAGTTTTGATTCTTTTTATATAAACAAAAAGCGCTGCCTGTTTCACAGTCCACATTATTCAAGCTAATCGAAAGTGCAGGAAAATCGACTTGATGATTTAAAATCTGCTGTTCTTCAATGGCTGATAGAGTTGAAAAGATCAAAATTTGACAATCATTCTGCTTAATAGCATGCGTTTGAATGGCATGAATATCGTATTTATGATGTGCAGATGCATAGTTTTTAAAATGTTGTGCAACACTCGTGTTATCCACAACACAGAGTTTAGGCGTGTCTAGTCGCCATTTAGCATAAGCCAAAATTGAAAATGTGGTGCTGTACACACTTGGAGGTGGTGCTGCATGTAAAGTAGGGGCTGAAATTGCTATGAATGACAGTAAAATTATTTTTTTTAAAGTTCGAGTCATCTCAACACAACATTAAAATAGATCAAAAAATAGTTTAGCTAAAATTTAAAAATAAACATACTGCTAATTTTGGCTAAGAATACGACAAAGTTTAGAATTGTTGATTAAATATTGCTCATATAAGCGCTATTTTTGCTAAAAACCAAAAACAGGGCTTGCAAGCGATGGGAATTCATCTATAATGCACACCCATCGGCGGTGATGTTAATAAAAACTTGTTGAAAAACAATAGCTTGATTGATTGGTTTGAGATTGATTGAGTTTGTTTTGAGTAGATGGGTTTGAAAATAAAATCAACATTGCATGTTGACTTTCTAGAAATAGAGAGTAGTATAGCCGACCTAGCTTGATGCTGACGAAGCATCGAGAAGATCATTAAGAGATTATGAAGAAC
>NZ_JAAZQW010000043.1:0-19334 GCF_012371415.1 Acinetobacter sp. A3 | reverse complement strand
AAGAAAGATACTCCAAAT
Organism: Acinetobacter sp. A3; assembly: GCF_012371415.1. Taxonomy (NCBI): domain Bacteria; kingdom Pseudomonadati; phylum Pseudomonadota; class Gammaproteobacteria; order Moraxellales; family Moraxellaceae; genus Acinetobacter; species Acinetobacter sp. A3. Next base: position 19,316 of record NZ_JAAZQW010000043.1, on the reverse strand, counting down.
GAAATGGATGTCATGTTTATTCATCATGCTCATTTATATTGTATAGAATGTAAAACAGCCAAAACGATGGCACATGAACAAGCTAAAGATGTTTTGTATAAATTATCTTCTTTGCAAGATTTTGGTGGAATCAACCAAAAACAAGCAGTTGTTTCGCTATATAGTTTGAAAGATTACAACTTAACTCGTGCCAATAATTCTGAAATTCGCATATTCCAAGAACGTGATTTACTCAATTTAAGTCAGCTTATTTCAGAATGGCTACAGCCTAAATCGATAAATATCAGTCAAGGTATAAGCTTATAAATCATACGTTTGTAGTTGATCTATGGCATGCTTTTACATATTGAATGATGTGGAAAATAAGATGACCGTTTATTTTATTACTCGCCATAAAGGTGCATTAGAATGGGCTAAAGAGGAGCATGTACATTACGATGTGCATGTTACCCATTTAGCAAATTTTGATGAACTGCGTGCTGAAGATACGGTAATCGGGACTTTACCTATTCATTTGGTTGCAGACTTGCATGTGCGAGGTATTCGGTATGTTCATTTATCCATGCATGTGCCTGCACATTTCAGAGGTTTAGAATTAAGCGCACAACAGTTACGCGATTGTCGTATCCGATTGGAGGAATTTTATGTTGTACGCCCTAACCCAGTTTGATCAGCACGCCCATGTATGGGATTACAATTCATGTATTGACATAGTATTCGCACAAAAATTATCACAACATATTGTTTTTTATATTTATAAGAAAAATTGTGAAACATTTTGTCATACAGCAACTTTACTGATACATACTTTGAAATATTTAGCCTCTATAAGTCTTTGCTTTACAAAAGAAAAAAATAGAGGTAGAGTCTGAACAGACTTCCCTGTAGATAAGGGATTAAGACGATTAAGGTAAGAGATGGGTCTCTTCGCTTAGGTCTGAACAGACTTCCCTGTAGATAAGGGATTAAGACTTTTTAATGACAGTACCATTAAGATCAGAGCAGTGTCTGAACAGACTTCCCTGTAGATAAGGGATTAAGACTTTTGCTCGCGATATAACCATAACAAGCAGCAAAGAGGTCTGAACAGACTTCCCTGTAGATAAGGGATTAAGACGCTTGAACATAAGAGTCCAAACGACGAATCACACGTCTGAACAGACTTCCCTGTAGATAAGGGATTAAGACACTTTTGACATGTAATCGGAAATCAAATCAAAGTCTGAACAGACTTCCCTGTAGATAAGGGATTAAGACGCATCGAGTCGTGCGCATAGGCGATTTCGATATCGTCTGAACAGACTTCCCTGTAGATAAGGGATGAACGAGGATCAGCAAAGCACTGCTTTGCCCGAGTGCAAGACGAAAGCTTTGCTTGAGTTAGACGTGAACCCTCGATAGTATCTTTTTTAGATACTTCCCTGTAGATAAGGGATTAAGACGGAGAACCTTTTTGACCTTTAACAACAGACCAACCGTCTGAACAGACTTCCCTGTAGATAAGGGATTAAGACGCCATAAGCGCGTTCAGGTACACTTCATCCTCGGTCTGAACAGACTTCCCTGTAGATAAGGGATTAAGACATTTGTTTGAGTGACGGCTGTGTTGAGTCCTAAAGTCTGAACAGACTTCCCTGTAGATAAGGGATGAGCGAGGAACAGCAAAGCACTGCTTTGCCCGAGTGCAAGACGAAAGCTTCGCTTGAGTTAGACGTGAACCCTCGATAGTATCTGTTTTGGATACTTCCCTGTAGATAAGGGATTAAGACACTTTATCAACAGCGTACAATGCTACTTTAGAGTCTGAACAGACTTCCCTGTAGATAAGGGATGAGCGAGGAACAGCAAAGCACTGCTTTGCCCGAGTGCAAGACGAAAGCTTCGCTTGAGTTAGACGTGAACCCTCGATAGTATCTGTTTTGGATACTTCCCTGTAGATAAGGGATTAAGACTACAACAGGTTCACACGTGGGCTAAAGTACAAGGTCTGAACAGACTTCCCTGTAGATAAGGGATTAAGACGGAACGTAACGAATCTCAGCACCTGGTTTAGCCGTCTGAACAGACTTCCCTGTAGATAAGGGATTAAGACAATAATTGCATGATGTATTCCTTGGTTTGATTAGTCTGAACAGACTTCCCTGTAGATAAGGGATTAAGACTCATTAAGCTGCCCTACTGTAGCTCGAATCACGTCTGAACAGACTTCCCTGTAGATAAGGGATTAAGACAGTGCAGGACGCTGATTAGTTGGTTGCATTCAGCAGGTCTGAACAGACTTCCCTGTAGATAAGGGATTAAGACGAGCGAAACGCTGTGTTTGCAGTGTTGCGTTGGGTCTGAACAGACTTCCCTGTAGATAAGGGATGAACGAGGATCAGCAAAGCACTGCTTTGCCCGAGTGCAAGACGAAAGCTTCGCTTGAGTTACACGTGAACCCTCGATAGTATCTTTTTTAGATACTTCCCTGTAGATAAGGGATTAAGACCAATCATGATGCGTAATTGAATCGGGCTGATCAGTCTGAACAGACTTCCTGAGCCTTTCTGAGAAACACTGTTTCGAAGAAGGCGTAAAATAAGGGATTAAGACGCATCTTGCACACCCTCAAGCGTAGCGCCGTCACGTCTGAACAGACTTCCCTGTAGATAAGGGATGAACGAGGAACAGCAAAGCACTGCTTTGCCCGAGTGCAAGACGAAAGCTTTACTTGAGTTAGACGTGCACCCTCGATAGTATCTTTTAGATTCTTCCCTAAATAAGCAATTTTAAAAGCCATCCAGACACCATCTTGATGGCTTTTTATAAGCTTACGTTTTAAAAATAAATCAAAAATATCTCTTATTCTCTATACACCAAACGAACTAGAGGGTAAGAAAATGACGTGTTATTTGAATTTCGAAGATATTGCATTAGGCTTAAGCGTACATGCCTATAAGCGACGTACACAACGCGGTATACAGCAACAGCATATTGCACACTTATTACGTTTTGGTCGTAAACAATTTCACCGCCATGCGATTTACTACAGCATTGGTCATAAAGAAATAAATAAGTATGCCGATATTTGCCCGATGCTTAAAAATATGAATGGCATGCATTTGGTCACAGCCACCAATGGCAAAGTCCTGACCATGTTCCGCAACCGGGACTTCAGCCTGCTCAAAAAATAAAAACAGGAAAACCATGGATTCTGTATTGTATCCATTGATTATTTACATCCTTTTCAGTTGCTAAATCGCACCATTCATTTGACGTTTAAAAGCGTATGGAGAAATATTAATGAATCCTTTAGTTCCACAAACTGCGGGCTTAATGGCAGTACAAGAAGGCATTAAAGCCGTTAGTAATATGGTGAGTGAAATTGCGCACTATAAACGTGCTGTTGCTGAATTAGAATTTCAACGCAAACAAATGCATGAGCAGTCAAAGATCATACGTGCAGAGATTGAGCTCAATCATAAGAAAGAAATCAAACGTATTGATGCATTATCTAGCGCATTCAAAACTTGCTTAAAACACAATAAGCAATTCATTGCCTTGCAAAAACAACAGCAGGATCATGCCCAAGAGCAATGCATAATGATCTTAAATTTGATTGCACAAGAACAAGATCCAACGAACAAAACGACATTGATGTCAGTGTGGCAACAGATGCTTAAACAAATTGAGTTAAACCGTGAAGAAACCTCACGTTTAAATCAAACACTCATGGATGCGTATCATCAATTTGGTATTGATCTATCTCGTCCACAATTAGATCTAAAAGATGTTGGTTGAACAAAGGGGAAATGAAATGCTACCAATACTCGCAGGTGTTGCTATCGGAGCAGCCGTTCTTTATTTACTTGATGCCGAAACCCAATCACAGCATGATCGTTGGCAACGTAAACGTAGCCAAGTACGTCGTGAAACTGCACAACAACGTGAAAAAATTCAAGCCGCGTTAAAAAGTACAGCAGAATATCAGGAATATAAAAAATACATTGAGATGCATCATGCGTCTAAACAAACTGCAGATCAAGCATTTGAATTATATGCAAGTACAAAAAAAGTGCTGAATGGTTTATATACTCAACTAAAATGCTCAGGAGAGACCATTGGCCAACTCAAACAACAGCGTGAAGAAGCTTCGGGGGCTGAAAAAAAGCAAATTCAACAGATGCTTAGGCAGCAACGTGACATCCATACCCAAATAAAAACAGCAATCGACGCATATAAAGCTGAGAGTGAGAGCTTTTTAAAAGATCTACGTAGCTTAAATGAAGCTACTGCTCAACTTAAACAGCATATACGTTTACATACTGGCAAACCTGGACGTGAATGGTATGCTCGACTTGAACAGCGCCGTTTAGGCACTTAACTGCTCTTCTTGAGTATGTTGCAAAACGTATTGCCCCAAACCAAAGACACTCCCTTTGCCTACATGCAACCATTGCCCTAAATACAAAATATCTGCCAATTGATTAGAGACATGCTGCAGTATCACCTCTCCTAACAAACCATCCATTTGCATTTTTTGCTTTTGACGATTTGACCAACGAGACCAACGTCTGTGATCGACCCGATATTCTCCTTGTACATGATTTACATCGTCAAATAATGATTTCACAAATGCGCTGGACAAACTCTGTTCTGAATATGCTTCCGTTAAGGTGAGATAGCGTCGAACAACAGATCTACAGAAAATAACAGGATCAAAATTTTCTACTGTTAAGATTTCACCATGATGCTGAATGCGCGCATGACTTAAAAATTGTACTCTTAAATTTTCACTTGTTTGCCAATTCAGCTGTGGGCGATCACACAATTCGAAAGAGACAAGTTGTGACTGTGCTTGACCTGTATTGTGGTAACTACCAATTCCTACAGCTAATGCACGTTGCCATGCCATTTGAATCATCATTTGCTGGTTATGTGCAAAGTCACCTACTAAGGTCATATAAAAATAAGCTTCCTGACCTGCTAAAACTTTTGTTGAAAGTGAATGCGCTTCTATCACGAATGGAGGTGCAACATCCTGCAAACGATCTTGCAAAATCAATTTCTGCTTCGCTGGGTCAAAGATACGACGATATAAACAACTCTCAACAGGTTGGCATTTACAATGACCTTTGTTCAAGCCTGCTGTTAAACATGCAATATTTTTCAAGGCATGTCCAAAAGCACCACGTAGCGAGGAGCCTGCATATTCGGGCAATTGGATATTTTGATTGGCTTTAAATTTAATGCGGTAGCGGGAGATTGTAAGATTACACATTCAGTTTATATCGATAAAAGACGTTGTTTGAGTTGCACAATTGCATTCTGCCCTGCAACTACTTGAATGTTATGTTCAGCGGCACGTGTTTTTGCAGCATCAGGTAAATCATATAAAGATACAAAAACTGCTTTTGTATTCAATCCACCAATATCACGTAATGCGCTTAATTTATAAATTGCCTCTGATGCCTGTGTGGCATTTTTCCAATTTACTGTTTTGCACTCAATAATTAAAAGCTGTTGCTGCTGCATCGCCATTACATCGATTTCTTGGTGTGTTTTTGCATGAACCCGCTGAGTGCTTTTCGCAATTTCCACACTCAATGATATGTCTCGAATATTCTCGGCAACCAGCAAACTTGCTGTAAGATATTCAAGCCAGCCTCCTGCAATAAAAGCACGATCCTGCTCGGTTTGCCATTCAATGCTCTTTGCAGTCAATTCAAATAAATCAGTTTCATAGCTTAGATGTGTTAAAAATGACTCTTCGTCATAATCTAACGTAAAATTCTTTAAATCAGATAATTTGGGTTTTGCAGTATGAGCATTTAATTTACTAATGAGTTGACAGGTTTGTTGCCAACGCCCTGCTTTAGAAAGCTCTTGATATATAAGTTTGGTGTATTTTTTATAAGACTGGTGGACTTCATTCAATTTTTGTTTTTTAACCACATCAAACTGATAGCTTTTTAAATATCGCTCTAGGCTAATCTTCGTTCCAATATCAGAAATAATACTTTCATCGTCGAGCCAAATTAGCTGATTAGGGTTTAAGTTTTGATAAAAACATCGAAAGCCATAGCCACTAAAGATTTGATAAGCAGCGATACTCATCAGTTTAGTTCCACCAGTCAGATTTACGACAATTTCATCATCTTGATGTTGTAATAACCATTGCTCATATTGCTGTGTTAAAGACTGCAAACTGTGTTCATTTTCTATCTTTAATACTTCGACTTTTTTACCAATAGCCTTTAACTCTGCAATTAAGTTATCACCCTGCTGACGTTTTTGTGTACTTACCGCTACATAGATTATATCTGGGTTAATTTGCACCGACTCTAAGGGCAAAAGATTAACTGGATTATGATCTGTTGCAGAGCAAAGTAATATTTTCATGTTCTATCTCATAAAAAAGCAATAAAGTTTGAAATACTTTATTGCTATTAGGTCTTTAAGATTTAAATTTATGAATAAACTTAAATGCTTTTTCTTTGTTGCCCGATTGCCCAGACCAAGACATTACTAAACTTTCGTGTTCTGCCCAAGTAATGTCCGCTAATGCTTTACAGTGTTCTTCATTCTCTTTAGTTAAATCGAGAGATTTTAAAAACTTATTTAAATTTTTAGAAAGTGATTCAACTAAATCAGATGCAACCATACTACTAATCTGAAGTCTTAATTTCGCATAAGGGTCATCCGTTGTATCGACACTTTCTGACTGCAAGCTCACAAATCGTTTTTTTAGTGATGTCATTAAAGATTCTAAATCACTAGCAGGTTTAAAATAACCATAACCTGAAGCCCCTTTAGCCCCTATGCCAAACTGATTGAGCATGTTTTCAAGAAGTTGCTTTGCAAAATCGAGCCACTGCTGATTTGCACCCTCAATTACAAAATAGAAGCTCCCTTGTACTGCTAGCTGCTGATTAGGGACAGGAGATTCCATATCAAGTGCTTCGTTTGACTGACCTGCATAATATTTTTGATGATGTACTGTGACAATTTCACCAACAAATGGTTTAGCTTCTTCAGCTGAACTATATTTTCCTTCTTTGGTTAAAGCTGGAATATACCAAGCATCATGCCAAACCAAATAACCAGCGTTTGCTTCAGCATCTTCATCTGCCCCAAATAAAGTATCTAAAATCGGCATCATCGCAACATCAATTTGCGTTTTACCTTTTTCATCTAGAATGACCTTACCATCAGCATCTTTTTGACTAAACAGATTTTCTGCATAAGCGCGTACTGCACCTTTTACAGAAGAACCTGCCAGCATTGGCATACCATAACTATGCTGGGTCGTAACACCTGTTTCAAGCGTTCCACCTAATGCTAAACCCGTCATTAAGCGACCATCAATTGTTGCAGGTAGAGCAGCGAAATTCTGTTTTTGTTGAGTTTGTAATAACCATCGATCAAACGCCAATTGGTATAAATCTGATGGTTTTAGATTGGTAATAACATCTATCAAATCTTTTTTATCTGCTTTGGCTTTATCTGTAGAGTCCCATACACGTAGTCCTCTTTGGATCAGCAAACCCGGATTTGGATCATCATTCGCATGTGTTGCATTTAATAATGGAATGAGTTGGTTACGTACAAGTGCTGTCATGCCTCACCTTCTTTTTTCAATAGGGCTTGTGTATAACGTTTCAACCATGCCGTTGCATCTAAGGTTTGACGAGTCAACAACTGATATTGCCCTATGTCAGAGGCTAGAATATCCGCATGTAAATTTGGGCGATCTAAAATAGTCTGAATGTGCTGTAAGATAATTTTATGCTCAGGCTTATCTTTACCCTTCGCCATTAAAAAGCCAATCGCTTGAGCCAAACCTGATTGCATAACCATGGTTGGAAAGTTAAGTGCCAAGGTACGATATTTAGCTTCAAAATTATCTTTTTGCATTGCTTTCACTAAAGGGAAAGCATCTTCTGCATATTTATGAGTACGAATCTGCATGATTAAATCCTCAGACTTGTGCTTGGTCTAATAAAAGACGACAGAAACCACGCCCTACGGTATGTTTACCGCCTAGCTGTATTGATAATTCTTGTGCTGTTGGTAACAGTTCAGAAAGCTCTTCTGCTGTTTTTTTATTGTCTTTATTTCTGGATGCAGAAATACCAATAACACCCCATAGTACTGTTTCAGCAGGTAAATTTTCTTCAGTCCAGAGTGCACCGTTCATCACAACACGTGTTTCACGATCAATACGAATACGTGTTCGTATTTCAGTTGCGGTATCCGCTAAAAATGAAAAAATATCATCAGGTAAAATCACAAAACGTGCTTTGACCGCATCACGCCATTGTTGATACTGCGCAACAGATTCAGGATATAACTGTGCTGTAATTTGATCTGCCCACTGCGCAGCAAGTCCTGTTGAATATGCTTCAATATCCAAATCTTCTAATGCCATCTTTCCATTAGCGACATATAACGCACTGTCTTCTGTCACGCGTGCCTTATCTGCCTCTAGTTGAGGAATATCTAAATCACTTCCTACATCGCGTTGATATTGACGTAAGATATATGGACATGTTGCGTATGCTACTGTACCTGCAAAAGAACGAATTGGCAGTAATAATAATTGTGCATCACCAAATGCAACTGCACCAGCATGTGTTGCATCAGCGTCTACAGGACCAAATAGTGTTTTAATTTGCTCTTGATTTAAAGATAATTGCGTTTCAGCTTCATCACGTAGTACACCTTTGAGTGCTGAGCCTGCAACAATCGGTAAATTTGTCGCTTTTGCGCGTGCAATCGGTAAGTCAACGATACCCACACCTTGTCCTGTCCCAACATGTAATGCCGATAATGCTTGTAAATGAAAAATACGAGTTTGCATATTTATATTCCTAATGATTTTTAAGTAATTTATTTTGACCAAGCACTAACGATTGCGACACCAAAGCCATCATTTCGATCTTGTGAATGATCTGAAATTGGTTGCGCCCACAATTGTTGCAACGTTTCTTCATCCATCTGAGTCATTAGGCTGAACCAATACACAGCCCCTGCCCCCACAGCTTTACGGGTTGCTTTAGGTTTCCATACTATAGAATCCCAACCCGATACAGGTAACCAGCGATCAATAGCGACCGACTCTAGTTTCACTTCAACATCAGATTGAGGCAGTTTTCCACATAAGGTATTTTGATCCAACCATGCAGGTAAATAGCCATTTTCAAAAACAGCAGGTGTAAGCAAACTTAGACTAAAACCTTTGTTTTGGTTAATTTTTTCGAGCAAATCATCTGAGGGCTTTAGATATTGAGTGGATTTGACTGGTTTAAAGTATGATAAACGTCGCTCTCCACCTAAAGTCGCTAAGTCTTGAGTAAGTTGTTGCTCTGTAAATACAACAAAGCCATAACGTTCATCATCCCACTTTTTACCTGCAATCCGTTGTCCTTGTAATTGATGGTTTAAGTCCAAACTGGCTGTTTGGAAGAGTTTTCCATCTTCACTTGATGCACTAGTAGAATCGATTTTGACATGTGTTCGAATGTCAATAGCTAAGGTTTTTAAACCTGTGGCCTCAATACTTTCAAAGCTAAATTCTTGCCCTTGTTGCCAGCCCAAAAAATGTTCTAAAGTCCAATATGTCACCCCACTTTGAGGCTTACCTTTTAAATTTTTTTGCATCTGTACAGGTAACAAGCCTGTTGGCAAGTCACTACCACAACGTTCAGAATCAAATGCATTTGGTGCTAAACGTACTAAATGTGTTTTTTTATCTTCTCGACTTTCAAAATAAAGTGCATTCGCAGGTTTAGGAACCAAAATTGTATAATCATCTAAATGGTCAGGATTAAAACGAACTAAAAAAGGCCCTTGAGATTGAATACTAAGAATCTTCTGGTAATCCTCATGATTTAAACGCCCTTGATAATCTTGATATTGCCCCGCATGTTGTTCAATCTGCATTGCTCGGATCATCCCCGCTGTTGCAGATGGCAAAGGGAATGTTGCATCTTGCGCAGATGCAACAGATCCAAAAGGTTTTCCTGAACGAAATACTAAAGGTGCAAGTGATTCAATTAAATATGCTTGATTTATCATTGCCCATCTTTCCCTAAATCTTGTTGTGTTTTTGCGGCAAACCAACGTGCGACAATCAACTCATCAGCTAAAGCCTGTAAATTAATTTCAGTCGCACGATTTGTAAGTTTATCGACATGAACCTTCTTAATCTCAGCACCATTTGCAAGTCGGGCTTTTTTTAGCATTAACGTCAGTTCAGCAGTTTGAATATCTTTCTGGATATTTTTGCCAGGTGCAATATTTTTAGTTCTTAAGTCAATCGCACGTGTGTCATATGCTATACGAGATGGAATATCTTTATTCAGATATAAATTTACCCATTCAGCAAAAGCCTGATGCGCTGTTTGATCACTCCAACTAAAGCGAAGTTTCGTTTGGTTGCCAGAACGTACATCTAATAAAATACCCAATGCATTACGTCGCTGATTCGGCTCCGAAATATGATCACCTTTCGCAAACTTTTCAGCTTGGCTGGCATATTCACGTATGACACTAAGTGGTGTTGTATGATGTGCAATAGCAAGCCCCACTGATAATGTTGGTACTTGATCAGCATTTAGTGTTTGTGCAATGGTCTGTAGTTTTTCTTTAAAAGACTCACTTAATGCTTTGGCACAATCATAAGCTCTGTGCAATGGTACAAAACCAAGTACATCATCTCCCCCAGCATAAACACAATGTCCATCATATTTACGCATTTTTTCAGCAACACCACCTGCAAATTCTGACAATGCAACTGTGATTTGTTGATGTGCTTTTTTGTCCTGAGCTTTATCTAAAAGCTCACCCATACGATCGCCATCTGCTAGTAATAGAACACCGTATGCTGATGGTTCACCATATGTTTTCCAAAAAGGTTTTAGCATTTTTAATAACGCATTTAATGCATCATTGAAAGAATCCGCATCTGGATAATTACGTAACTCAGCTTCTAAGCGAGAGCGATACAAAAACTGTGCATCATATGGAAAATCATCATAAACTCCCTGATTACCACGTACACGTGTTGCTAGATCATTTTTCACTAAGCGTTCATAGCACTCTTTTACGTCTACGAATTTTGGATCTAATTTTATTTTTTCGATCCATGCATGTGCTGTAATTCGTGTGAAAGCAGTAAAACGATCCGCTTGTTTTTTTAAACCTAAACGTTTTACGACACCTAAACAATCAAGTTGTTCTGAGGCAGATAACCCTAATTTTGCACGTGTTTGATTACTTAAGGCATGCTTTTTATCTTCCTTTAGAACGGTTTCACGTGCACCATCTAATGAAGATTTTGGAATCATAAATTCCTCAGCATAAGGATTTGCAATAATTTGCGTAAAGTCCCGTGTTGCCTTACGTGCAGCAAGCACCTTAGATGCTAGTGCAACAGCATCACTATAACTTTGCTGATCAGAAATAATCGCCCATGCTGCTTGCACTTCAACATAGTCATTACGCTGCGCATTCCAAATATCTACACGTATTTCAGATGATTTTAAATCTTGATATACCTCTTCGACTTCATCTAAAAAACGCTGTTTTGTTGCTTGTTTCGCTTGTTCGATAACTTCACGCAATTGCTGCTCATTTTCAGCATTGAGGCATACTTGAATTTTGTTACCTACAGAAAAATCTGAGTTTTTTTCCAAACTTGTAAGATCATTACTCGCAATAGCAGGAAAAATCAGTTCTGCTCCATTATTTTTAAGGGATAAAGCACATGCTTTGGCAAGTTCAGATAAAAGTGCTGAACCACTCCATAAATCACGACTTTTACGAGCAGCAGCAATCATGCTCTGCACTGGACCTACGGAAAGAATTACTACATATTCTGTCATTTTATAATCCATTATTTTGCAAAATATTTAAGGAAAGCATCTAATGGATCTGTTCCTTGTTGATCTTGAATTGGGCGAATATGTTGAGCGGTATCACTTTTCCAAACAGCATATGTTTCATTTCGACCAAGTGATACATTCATATTTTTAATATGTTCATATGGTGTGACTAATGCACAACTTGCCCATTCTTTCTCTCCTTTTCCATTTTTACCTAAGTAAAAAGGACGGATAAATAATGGACTTGCTAAACGATCACCATCGATTGGTGCAAGTTGGCTATCCCTAGGCTCACCACGACCAACGAAGTGGAAAATAATGGGCAAGCCAAAAAATGCACGTGGGAAAACATTACCTGCTTGATGCTCAGGTGCATGATTTTCATGGTGAGTTCTTTGAATTCGTCTTAAGGCATCTGGTTCAGGCCAGCGGCTCCGGCCTGGTCGATTAGCTTGTTGTCCTTGATTACGCCCAACATTACGTCCTTGACGAAAATCATTTAATTTTTGAACCGCATATTGTAATTGATTTAGTGCATTTCCCGATTGACCTTTAAGACTCATAGCACAATTTGCAGTTTTTACTTCAGTGTCAGTTAAAGGCTTGCAAATATCTTCAAAATCAGGTGATTGGGAAACATGTATTGCACCTAAACCTTTACGCGTACGAGCTCCTAATCCACCAAAATTGGCCCACCAGCGTAATGTTTCTATCACTTGCTGAATTTTATCTGGATCTTTAAGCAATGCATCAGAAAAAGCAAAATCTAGTTTAAATTGTGCTTTTTCAGTTTTTAAAACTTGGTGACTGATGTCCGGATTAGTTTCATTACTTGCCGGGAACATAACATATGGCAGTCTTAAATCTTGCCAGCTCATTAAATCATGATGTGTTACTTTAGGTTGAGTGACTTTTAAGAATACCTGGCTTGCTCTTCCACCATCATCATCACCTTGCCCACCCCATAACGCAAACTCTGCATCACGGATATTTTTTAAATTACCATTAAAATCCCAAGTGCCATCTTTCTTATTCTTTGCAAGTAAACGCCACCAAAAACGAAGTTGCCCTTTAATGGCACTGACACGAATCGGCATTTTTAAATCTACAGTAGCAGCATCTACTCCACCACCGTACATAGGCGTAACCAATTCACACTCTAAAGTGTGCCACTTTAAAGCCTGAAACTGGTTCAAATTTGGAATTTGAATCTCTCCACAAGGAGTACGTAATCCCATACTATTTCCCTCTATTTTTTAATTTTTAAAGTTATCTATAATCTCAATATTTTCAGCTTGTAAACTCAGATAAAATGGCTTTCCACGATTTTCTTGAGTAATCGAAATTTTTGATGCAAGTTCTAAACCTAAATGCGTCTCTAAGGATTCTTTCAGTTTAGATTTAACACTCTCAAAAAATTTTTTATCGACGTTCAAACCATTATCACTAATATTTTTGAGCTCTGCATAATAGGAAGAAAATTCCTGTGTTAACTCTTTAATTTTTTTGAAATCATCAGGTCCTGCATCTTTACTAGTAATATTTTTATTTGGAGCAATAATGCCTTCTAAACCATTTTTTCGTCGGTCAGCAAACCAATGAAACATGGCAAATTCTCGAGGAGGCAAATCTTTTATCACAAATTTTTCATTTACAATAATTTCGTAACTATGTAGTAAGATTTTTACTCGAACATCATTAAATGATTCATTAATTTTACTGACTACATCACTGAAACTATCATCTGATTTCAATTGATGCTTATCTTTTACCGCCTCTTTTAAACGTACAAATGGAATCTGGGCCAACCACACTTGAGCATCTTTAGAAAGACCGATGGTTTTATTTTCTCGATCAATAATGAAATCGTTTTCATTTTTTGATGGATAGTAGAAATTAATTCCTTTTTCAAATTTTTCATCAACCAACACATGTGACATACGGTCTTGCGCACGTCCATATAGGGATAATGCATAACCTGCATAAAACCCCATGGTTTTACGACCACCTGCAATTGAAACATGCAAGCTCACTTTTTCATCAGAACTAAAATGGCGAATTTTTTCACAAATTAAATTAGCTGCAAATTCATTTTCTTCGGGCGTTCTTAAGTCTTCAAGCTCATTGCCTTCTTGATCAGTAAAACAGTGCAGAAAGTTCTCCTCTAATCTCAAATTAGCAATTTGAGCATATTCGTTTTTCATTCGAGTAAGAATCTTATCCTTGCCCAAAAGTTTATTTTTTACTTCATTTAAACCATAACGTGTACTGATGATATGAACTTCATCTGGAACCCATTGTTCATTATGCTGTGGATCACATGCTAACGCCCAAATCGTTTCTGTAATGATTTGGGGTGTTCCGCCCGTTACAAGTAATAAAATATTTTTTTTCATGATTATCAACCCCAAAGTAAAATAATATTATTGAAATAAATCACATTTTTCCAGTTTTTTTACAACTAAAGCGTAAACATTTTCAAGCAAATCTTCTGGCTTTTGTTTTGCATCAACCAATTGATATTGTAAATCAGCCATACCCAGCTCATTTTTATAACTTAACAGTGTTGTATAAGCTTCTTTTGCTCGCATCAATTGCTCTTCTTGTTCGTCGTGCAAACCATAATTTCTTCCTCTTTGTGCAAGACGTGAAAGCGTAATATCTAACGGTAAATCTAAATACAATACCAAATCAGGCAATGGCACTAGAAATTCTTTTTGACGAATTTGATCCAGATATGGCAACAAACACTTCAGATCATCATGCGGCCAACGTGTTACATAACTCGTTAAAATACTGCGATCACCTAAAACCAGTGATCCATCAAAATCAATTTGAGATGCATGGTAATTTGCACGGGCGGTGTATAAAGAGTCAAGAAAAACATCATCCTGACAATAGTCGGAATATGCTTTTTCCCACCAAATCTCTTTCGGCATTGCTTTGGTCGGTGCGAACATTTGGAAATCAATTCCATCTTGTTGCAACTTCCTTTTTAAATTTTCAAGCAAAGTCGATTTTCCTGTTCCTTTTGTTCCTTCAATTGCAATATACATCTACCCGATTCTCTAATTTAAATATCTGCAAGCAGGCGTGTTTTAAACAACGCCACAACTTCAATATCAAAATGACGCGAGCCTATTTGAACCTCTTCAGCAATATCAGCAACATGAAGATGCATGATTTTTTCTGCTAAGGGTGCGTTATATGCCAAATGCTTGAGTTTGATATTGGTTTCATCAAAACCACGAATTTCCCATATTTCTTCTGTTTCTGAGTCATCCGCTAAATCATAGCGACGTAATTTCACAATACTACCAATTTCAACTTGCTGGACATTACGCATACCATCATGAATATCAATAAATTTGATGACATCTAAACGGTCATTGAGTGTTTTAAGCGTATGGTTCAAATTCGCTTCGAGCTGTTGCATACGATTAAATTCTGGATTGTCATGCCAGCCATCACCTGACAGTTCAAAAGCGACTTGGCGATGATCACGAACTTGGTCGTATTCCTTTTCTTTTTCAGCAATTTTCGCAAGTAAGTTTTCATATCCTATTTGAGTCATAAGAATCGTTTCTGCTAATGTCATCATTACATTACCCTTGTGATTTTTTTAAATTTTGCCTAGTTTTATCGTTGTGATCAGAATTCATAAGCTTGCAGTAATGCTTGAAAAGCATTCACATACTGTTGCAGCTCCTGATCTACATCTGATTCGGGATTCAGCTTTAAACCTTTTTTCAACAAATGCCTTTGTCGAACGACTTCCTCAATATCCCAGTTAGGGAAATGTGACAAACATACCGCTTTCAATGTTTGATGTGGTTGATAATCCGTCAGGTCATATCCATGCTGTAACAGCCATAACGTGATATATCGAAACAGCTGATCATAACGATTTAGATAAGACGACTTTTGCTGACACAACCTAGATAAACTATTCATCTCCTGCCGATAACGTAGTTCCACCTGCTGTTGACTGACAGATTGGATACGCTTCATTTCAAGAAGATCGATAAAAAGACAGTGCTTAGGCAGCATAATCAAACTCCTGTGCCTTTAAATGCTGAAGAAATTGTAAAAGTGCGCCTGCCAACTGATCTTTATTGGCTTTGGGCGGCTGAATATTTGGATCAATTCCTGCATGCATCAGAATTAAGCGTGTTGTGCCTTGTTCGGTTGGGGCACTGCACATCATGGTTGCAACCAATTGATGTCCAGGATTGATAATTCGATGAAGCTTGCCTTTTGGCATGACATAATGATCACCGACTGTGTTCAATTGAACATGATCTAACTGTAATGGCTGACATCCCATTTCGGTTTTAAAAGCAGACCGTTCAGCAGTCGCAGCATGATATTCATATTCTTGAAACACCTGACCTTCTGCATGATCTTTCCAAATCTCACTTTTTAATGAACCTGCCAAGATGAGAGACGAAAAACTCCAGCGGTGATCATGAATATTTTCTTCACATGATTGACCCGCAAACCAAATGTGTAGACGTAATTTATAGCCACGGTCCAACAACACCACTTTAAGAAAGCCATTTCCATGCTGATATGAACGCTGACAAATCTGCTTCAAGCTAGACGTATCTTTTAAAATTGCTTCTAGCAATTCGATCATTTGTGTATTAGAAAAGTGTGAAGCAAGCCAATCAGATAAAGCTGTATTGGCATCCTGATGAACAGCAAAAAACTGATCTAGCTGTGTTGCGTAGCTGTGTAATAAATCTTGTGCTTTAGTCTTCATCATGTGCTTCACCTTGTTCTTATCGTTGGTGAAGCTATTTAATAATTAATTTAGTTTTGGCTCAGATTTCACAAGCTTACAGTGTTATAAATTATAGAGATTGCCCCTGTGGACCTAGCAATTGAATGCCTGAAGGACTTATTCTACCCAACACCACTGCTCGGTGCAGAGGCATGCTTTTATAAAAACGCACATCATCTTCAACAGTAATCATCCTTTCTATCTTTCTGATCAGCTGTTTAAACTCAGTGATACTTAATGCTAAATAGAAGACTGAGTAATTAATTGAAATGCCTTGATTCGACAAGGTCTGATGCACTTTTCTCAAGCGCTTCGGGTGGCAAATATCATAGCTACAAATCCAATGCATTCGCTTTGCTGACATAAGACTTGACTCAACACGGAACACACTGATCAATCGTTTTTGCCCATTGGGATGCATTCATTCGAATATATTTCTTCCATACCTGAAAACGTCGTTCCCATAAAGGATAAAAAATTGCGCGTCCTTCTTTGTTTAAAACACAAGGGTATTGTTCAGATGAGGCAAAATGCACGGGCCTCAATTGCTCATTGAACAGTAATTGCATGACCCATTTTTCAATATCGCATCGTATACGCTCAGTAAGATCACATGCCAAAGAATAACGCCCATGTACTGGTTCATGGTAAAAGCCTAGCATCGGGTCGAGGGCATGCGCAGTTAAAGCACGAGTACATTCGGCATAAATTAAGCTATAAGATAAAGACAGCAGTACATTGATCGGATCTTTGGGTGGTCTACGATTACGGCCTTGGAATTTAGCCCATGCAGGAGCAATGAGTGACATTACATAAAAAACAATCTTAGCACTTGCCCCTTCAAGTCCACGCAACTGTTCAAGACTTTGGCAAGCATTGATCATGGTGATAATCGTTTTAATTCGTTCAATGATCTGTTCTTGTAATTTTGCTTCAATCTGATGTGTTTTGAACCAGTACTTTATTAGTTTAAACTGCTGTATGCTTTGAGCATAGACCAATTGCTTGGCATACCCTAGCCTACGCTCATCTTGATCCAACACCTCAAACTGTTTAATTTTACGATGCACAACTTTACTGGAGGGGGGGAATATACTGTGCATGAGATTCGCAAGTTCTAGGATCAAGAATAATCACTGGAATTCCTCGACTCGCACATGCGAGTAGAACATGACTATGCAATTGAGTTTTAGCGCTTATTACAATAGAAGAAAGATAAGCAAATGCAATAGATAAAGGTTTAGGTAACGAAGGGCTGTGTACTAATATTCTTTCACGATCTATATCGAGTTTTGTATCACGGCGATCTATATATAAAGTTTGCATGATCAATTTGTCCTATATGAAGTATAATAATTTAAGCAATATATAAGCAATGACTTGCAGGGTGCTGTTTAGCTGCACCTAACATGATGCTATCTGGATGATTTGGATAAACTTGTATTAACACAATTCGTTGAAAGTTATCATTTGGCAAAACCGCTAGTTGCTGAATAAGTTGTAGCCTAAAATCTGAGTTCAATCTGCATTCAAATACTGACTTCTGCTGATGAATTCCATACGCACTCAGTATTCGAAATAAAGTGCTTCTACGGCGCGGACAACTCACATCATACATACCAAGATAACTACGCATATCAATCTCACTTTGAGAGGATAGACTGTCACCCTAAACCTAAAAAATGAGATAGTAGATAAAATGCAAGCTTACAAAATACAGGTTGACAACCTTAAAGTCCTAAAACCAACCTATACCATTGATTTTCATATTAATAAGAATAACTGTGAAACATTTTGTCATACAGCAACTTTACTGATACATACTTTGAAATATTTAGCCTCTATAAGCCTTTGCTTTACAAAAGAAAAAAATAGAGGTAGAGTCTGAACAGACTTCCCTGTAGATAAGGGATTAAGACCGCTGTAATGCACGCGAATCAATCATCGGGATATGTCTGAACAGACTTCCCTGTAGATAAGGGATTAAGACTAGCTGCCATTGCTTCTTTCTCCAACTTCAACTGTCTGAACAGACTTCCCTGTAGATAAGGGATTAAGACAGATCGCCTGCTATCTTTATGGTTGTACCATCTGTGTCTGAACAGACTTCCCTGTAGATAAGGGATTAAGACGCTTTTCGTCGGCTTCGTTGCGAGGCTTCAATGTCTGAACAGACTTCCCTGTAGATAAGGGATTAAGACTGTAGTTTTCCTGAGTAGATGTAATCAGCTCCGTAGTCTGAACAGACTTCCCTGTAGATAAGGGATTAAGACTCTTCATATAGTTTTCTATCTCTCAATGTTAATAGTCTGAACAGACTTCCCTGTAGATAAGGGATTAAGACAATCCAAACGCTGCGGACGAATAGACGTCCTAAGTCTGAACAGACTTCCCTGTAGATAAGGGATTAAGACCCAGTAACAGTTGCGAATATCATGTTGAACATTGTCTGAACAGACTTCCCTGTAGATAAGGGATTAAGACGCCAATCAAAAACTCGACATGGTTGTGACCCAGGTCTGAACAGACTTCCCTGTAGATAAGGGATTAAGACGCTATTGAAAAGCAATTTGCATTATCTTCTGAGTCTGAACAGACTTCCCTGTAGATAAGGGATGAACGAGGATCAGCAAAGCACTGCTTTGCCCGAGTGCAAGACGAAA
>NZ_JAAZQW010000042.1:0-19361 GCF_012371415.1 Acinetobacter sp. A3 | reverse complement strand
GTTACACGCTTGGCAACAAGACATTAACAGAGTGCGAATTAGTCCTTGACTATGTTTGACTACATTTTAAGGAACAGAAACACAAAGATTGTTTGATCATTTTTACGGTCTTTTTATCGAACACAAGCCGATGCGAAGTATTGATGTAAATTGTGGTAATCGCAAGAGAAAATCTAGTCAGAATGATTAATTTAATGAAGATTTTGCATGAGCTGATTGAGCAAAGTTTGCTTTGAACTAAATTTTGTATAGCAAGACACAATTTGTGATGTGTAGGTAGAATGGGCTGCTATACGTTAAGCAGAAGAAGCACAATTATTTATTTGGCCTAGGTGCTTTTGTTTTGAGCAGAGATGCTTTAGAATACTCGCTCCCTTACCTGCAGGTCGTTTTTGCAATGGTGCAGACGTGCCGAACAGGTGTTTAAAGAGGTTGTTATGGCTAAGTTAAAAACTCGCCGTGGTGCAGCTAAACGTTTTAAAGCGACTGCTAACGGTTTCAAGCGTAAACAAGCGTTCAAACGCCACATTTTGACCAAAAAATCTGCTAAACGTATCCGTCAATTGCGCGGCTGTGTAATGGTTCACGTGAGTGACGTTGCTGCTGTTCGTGCTATGTGCCCATACATCTAAGGAGATTATAAATGGCTCGTGTAAAACGTGGTGTACAGGCTCATCGCCGTCATAAAAAAATTCTTGCTCGTGCTAAAGGTTACTATGGCGCTCGTTCACGCGTATATCGCGTAGCGTTCCAAGCGGTAATCAAAGCAGGTCAATACGCTTACCGTGACCGTCGTCAAAAGAAACGTCAATTCCGTGCTTTATGGATTGCGCGTATCAATGCGGGTGCTCGTCAAAATGGTTTATCGTACAGCCGTATGATTGCTGGCTTAAAAAAAGCTCAAGTGATTATCGACCGTCGCGTACTTGCTGACATCGCTATGCATGACGCAGTTGCATTTGCTGCTTTAGCTTCAAAAGCTAAAGATGCATTAGCTGCATAAGTCTTTTTAAGACTAAAAAGAAGACCGCATTTGCGGTCTTTTTTTATGCTCAAAATTTATGACTGGCTTATAAGCCAAAATAGTAAGCCGCAGCACAAATTACCACGGTAATTAAAATCAGTTTAATTACCGCAGATGCACCGACTTTATGGGATGCAGGGTGTTTAGGTGAGGGAGGCGACATTGTGCTTGCAGGCGGTGTAGATGTATTTGTAAATGGGTCGGGAGTTTGTGCGGGCGTGAGTCGGGCAGTCTGATAATGATTAGCCACTTTGGTAATGAACTTGGCATGTAAATCATCTAGTTTTTGTGAAAAATGGCGTAAATTGAGCTGTTCACTTGGCTCAAATTCAGTGCCATCTGCATGATAAGGATGCTGTATTTTATTTTGAATGTGCTGATCCAGCGCTTCTAAACAATGCAGCATGTCGTGGGCATAATCTGCTGGATAATCGGCTGGAATGACCGCCAAAGCATGCACTTGCGGAAAATCAACAGTCGCATCTGTTCCTAAATAGGGCTGTGATGGTTCAGGTGCAATGAAGTCTAAAGCAAAGTTATTTTGCAACAATTCTGCACGAATAAAGCGATCGATTTCATCCCAATTGGGTGCTGCAAAATCTGCATCAAGCTGTTTGGCGAGTTTGTGATTTAACTGATAACGCCACATAACTTCCTGGCGCAGTTCACTTTGTTGGGTCAAAGGTGCAATATAGTCTTGTTCTGCGCTGTACCATTCGGCAAGTTCTTTGCCAAAAATCCAAGCATGTTTGTGCTGTGTTTCATGACTCACAATAAAATGTGAAAAAGGTAGGAGTTCAACATTTGGATTTGGATTTTTTTCGTCGTTTAAAATGCTAGAACTGTGCAAACTGAGGCGTTGAACACCTTGTTGTTTGAGATATTCTAACCAAATTTGAAAATGCTGTGCCAATAGATGTTGCGATAATAAATCACGGAACTGAATTTGATGCTGGTTAAAAATGTGATGCTTTAACCAATGATTAAAACTTAAATCCTGAGCCAAAAATTCATTGCCGTAAGTCACAAGGGCGAGTTGTTGTTTCCAAATTTCATCGAGCGCCATAATGTTGAGATCTCATGGTGATTGGCTTTATCTTATACTTTTTATATTTCAGGATGCTAATCTAATTTTCATTGCATCGAAGCTTCATCAAAGCAACTAAAAACTGTTAGAATACGGGGTTTTTAAATTATTTCTAATATTGTTGCTTTTGAGAGTTACTATGTCACTGGAAGCCCTGACCAATGAAGCGCTCGCTGCAATTGCAGCAGCAGAGGACCTTGCTACACTCGACCAGGCGCGAGTGCAATTTACGGGGAAGAAAAGCCAGCTTGCGGAACAATCCAAAGCACTGGGTAAAATGGACCCTGAACAGCGTAAGGAATTTGGTGCTCAAATTCATGCGGTACGTGAAGCAATCAACGCGGCTTTAACGGCACGCCAAACTGAATTACAACAAGCTGCTTTGGCACAAAAACTTGCCAATGAAACCGTTGATATTACTTTACCTGGCCGTGGTCAAAGTGTGGGCAGTATTCACCCAGTGACGCAGGTACAAGAACGTATTTGCCAATTCTTTACTAAAGCTGGTTTTACTGTTGCTACAGGCCCAGAAGTTGAAGATGACTATCACAACTTTGAAGCGTTGAATATTCCAGGACATCACCCTGCACGTGCCATGCACGACACTTTTTACTTTGATGTGAATCATTTATTGCGTACCCATACTTCAGGTGTGCAGATTCGTACCATGGAAAATCAACAACCACCTATTCGTATTGTTTGTCCTGGCCGTGTCTATCGCTGTGACTCAGACCAAACACATTCGCCAATGTTCCATCAAATTGAAGGCTTATATGTGGCGGAAAATACCAGTTTTGCAGAACTCAAGGGCTTGTTAATTAATTTGCTCAATGAATTCTTTGAAAAAGACTTAAAAGTCCGTTTCCGTCCATCTTACTTCCCATTTACGGAGCCAAGTGCAGAAGTAGATATTATGGATGAGCGTGGCCGCTGGTTAGAAGTTTTGGGCTGCGGCATGGTACATCCAAATGTATTGCGTGCTTCAGGCATCGACCCAGAAAAATATAAAGGCTTTGCTTTTGGTCTAGGGGTAGAGCGTTTTGCGATGTTGCGTTATGGCATTAATGACTTGCGTATGTTCTACCAAAATGATGTGCGTTTCTTACGCCAGTTTGCTTAAACGAATTTATACCTCTCTCTGACCTCTCCTAAAAGGAGAGGGGTGTCCATCTATGACACAGGGTGCTTCTTCTTTGAAAAGAGGGGGCAGAGGGGATTCAAAATTTAGATTTATAGGTTTTTTACAAAATGAAAATTAGCGAAAATTGGCTACGCACATGGGTAAACCCAGCCATCGATAGTGAAAAGCTATCCGATCAATTGACCATGTTGGGTCTTGAAGTGGATGACTTGTCTCCAGCAGCAAAGCCATTTACAGGTGTTGTTGTGGGCGAAGTCCTGACAGTTGAACAGCACCCTGATGCAGACCGTTTACGTGTTACCACGGTGAACATTGGTTCAGGCGAGCCATTACAGATCGTTTGTGGTGCACCAAACGTACGCGCAGGTATGAAAGCACCTGTAGCGATGATTGGCGCAGTATTACCTGGCGATTTTAAAATTAAAAAAGGTAAATTGCGTGGTGTGGAATCACAGGGCATGCTCTGCGGTGCATCAGAAATTGACCTTGAAGATAAACTTGATGGTTTATTGGAATTACCTGCAGATGCACCAGTAGGTGTCAATGTTCGTGAATATCTTGACTTAGATGACGATGTCATCGACATCAGCATTACCCCAAACCGTGGTGACTGTTTTAGTATTCGTGGCATCGCCCGTGAAATTGCGGTAATTAACCAATTGGCTGTAAACACTCCTGAAATTCAGGCTGTGGCAGCAACCATTAGCGATGAAAAAACCGTGCAAAGCCTTACCGAAGGTTGCCCACGTTATTTAGGTCGTGTAATTAAAAATGTGAATACCAAAGCGGCTACACCAGAATGGATGGAACGTGCATTAGCACGCTCAGGGATTCGTCAGCACAGCATTTTGGTGGATATTACCAACTATGTGCTGATTGAACTGGGTCAGCCTATGCATGCGTTTGATGGTGCGAAAGTGCAAGGTGCTATTCAGGTTCGTATGGCGAATGCTGCAGAAAAACTGGTGCTTTTAAACGAGCAAGAGGTTGAGTTGCAAGAAGATGTGATGGTGATTGCCGATGACGAAAAAGTCTTGGCGATGGCTGGCATTATGGGCGGCTTATCTTCTGCAGTCAGTGATGAAACCACAGAAATTTTCCTTGAATCTGCTTTCTTTGCACCGTTGCATATTGCAGGTCGGGCGCGTCGTTTTGGTTTACATACTGACGCATCACAGCGTTATGAACGTGGTGTAGATTTTGAATTGCCATTATTGGCCATGCATCGTGCATCACAGCTTATTGCTGAATTGGCTGGTGGTGAGTTTGGCCCTATTACAGTGGCAGAACAAGCATCTCAATTGCCTACACGCTCTGCAATTGAATTAAATCAGGCGCAGGTAGATCAATTGCTTGGTTATAGTGTCGATGCTGCATTCATTGCCGATGCCTTAAAACGTTTAGGCTGTGAAGTAACTGTTCAGGCAGAAGGTCAGTGGAGCGTCGTACCGCCATCACACCGTTTCGACATGGCGATTTATCAAGACCTGATTGAAGAAATCGCACGTATTCACGGTTATGACAATATCCAAATTAGTTTGCCTGTGATTGATGTGCAATTGGCGAAATATCAAGACCAATTTGAGGTTGGTCAATTACGTCAAACTGCAGTGACTTTGGGTTACCAAGAAGCGATTAGTTTTAGCTTTGCTGATGCAAAATTGGAAAAACAGCTCAACCCTGCAGTAAATCCGTTGGCATTGGCAAATCCAATTTCTAGTGATTTAGCTGTGATGCGTTCGACTTTATTGTCTAGTTTGATTCCATGTGTACAGTACAACGTGAATCGTCAGCAAAACCGTGTACGTTTCTTTGAATTAGGTCTACGTTTTGATTATCAAAATGCCAGCAGCATTCACGATTTAAAACAAATTCCAACCTTCGCCTTGATTGCGGTTGGTGCGAAAGCAGCAGAATCTTGGCATGCCAAAGCTCAGCCAATGGATTTCTTTGATTTCAAAGGGGATATCGAAGAAATTTTAGCTGCAGGTCGTGTGCAGGTGGAGTATGTGCGTTCCGAGCGTGCATGGTTACACCCAGGTCAGTCAGCTGAAATTATGGTCAATGGTCAGTCTATTGGTTACTTTGGACGTTTACATCCATCTTTGGAAGATGAGTTGGATTTAGGCATTACTTGGGTGGCAGAGCTTGATCAAGCAGCAGTTTTGCAAACTTATGTATCTAATTTTACAGAATTATCACGTTTTCCATCGGTTAGACGTGATATTGCGCTTTTAATTAGTGATAAGATAAATGTAAGCGAAATTCAGCAACTTATTGAAAAAACAGGTGGAGCGCTGTTAGACTCAACTTGGTTATTCGATGTGTATACTGGACAAGGTGTTGAACAAGGCAAGCGTTCTTTAGCATTTGCATTGTTATGGCAACACCCAACACGTACACTTGAAGATGCTGAAATCAAATCTGGTATGGATAACATTCTGCAAGTGTTGGAAAACACTTACCAAGCGACATTGAGGGCTTCATGACAGCATTAACAAAAGCAGAAATGGCTGATCATTTAAGTGAGCTCACGAGTTTAAACCGCCGTGAAGCGAAACAAATGGTCGAGTTATTTTTTGATGAGATCAGCCAAGCACTGATCTCTGGCGAGCAAGTTAAACTTTCAGGGTTTGGCAACTTCGAGTTACGTGATAAACGTCAACGACCTGGTCGCAACCCGAAAACGGGCGAAGAAATTCCAATTTCAGCACGCCGTGTCGTCACATTCCGCGCAGGGCAGAAATTCCGCCAGCGTGTGGGAAATGAGCAGATCGATTGATCTGCTTTTTTTATGTCTTAATTCTGCGTTAGATATTTAATACTTGTATTTGGTTTAGGCTGGCATCTAGCGTGAGTTGAAATACATTTAGCCTACTTTTTAAAATAATCTATAAAGAAGACCAATAGCTTAGATAGTCAATTGTCTCTGTAGTACATAATCAATAGATGATTTTACCTTGCCCAAAATGGATGGTAGCTTTAATAAACTTTGGAAAATATTCTGATTGAATTTCAAAGATTAGACTAACTTGCTTGTAAGTAGGGTAGGACTGTTCTGATACTTTGATATATCACGATTTGTATATTGTGTCCGTAATTTAAAACAGGCAATAAAAAAGAGAGCCAGAGGCTCTCTTTTTGTACTGCATAATCTAATCGATTATTGAGCAGCAGCATCAGCAGCAGCGTCTACAGCAACTTCAGCAGCGTCAGTAGCAGCATCAGCAGCGTCAGTAGCAGCATCAGCAGCGTCAGTAGCAGCATCAGCAGCAGCGTCTACAGCAGCTTCAGCGCCAGAAGCAACTTCTACAGCAGCAGCGTCAGCAGCAGCTTCAGCTTCAGATGCAGCTACAACAGCTTCAGATGCAGCAGCGTTAGCGTCAGCAGCAGCTTCTTCAGTTTTTTTAGCACAACCAACGAAAGCTAAAGTAGTAGCAACTGCAGCAGCAATAGCGATTTTTTTGAATAACATGGCATCACTCTCTAAAATATGAGATTAAAAAAAACCGACGTTAGTCTGTTGTATGCTTTTATTATTCCTAAATTTGTTAGGCACTAACAACGCAGGCGCAGTCTAACTGGTCTGCGAATATGCTATCACTGCGCTTTTTGAATTGCTACTAGGTTGATTGAAAAAAAGGCAAAAAAACAGGAAAAATACGTGGTTTTTTAACAGAAAATAACAATCAATTTGTCAGTTTAGATTGGAGAGTTGCAAGGTAACTGGCTAAAAACTAAAAGTTTTTTACCAAATATTATTTTATAATCATTTACTTAAAAATAAGTTTACATATACCACGTGCAATTGTGTCTTTATGTAAACTCTGTCAACCAAATAAAAAAGCCATCGTTATAAGATGGCTTTTTTAAGGG
Organism: Acinetobacter sp. A3; assembly: GCF_012371415.1. Taxonomy (NCBI): domain Bacteria; kingdom Pseudomonadati; phylum Pseudomonadota; class Gammaproteobacteria; order Moraxellales; family Moraxellaceae; genus Acinetobacter; species Acinetobacter sp. A3. The sequence continues at coordinate 12,233 of NZ_JAAZQW010000042.1, read as the reverse complement.
TTCTGATATTTACAGATAATTAATTCGCAGCTTTACGCTTCATTTGATCAAAGAAATCATCATTGGTTTTGGTTTCTTTCATACGATCAAGCAAGAATTCCATTGCTGCCAATTCATCTTGTGTGTGTAAGAGTTTACGTAAAATCCAAACTTTACGTAAATTATCTTCGCTCATTAAGCGCTCTTCACGACGGGTGCCAGATTTCTTGATGTTCATGGCAGGGAAAACACGTTTTTCTGCAATGCGGCGGTCTAAAGTAATCTCTTGGTTACCTGTACCTTTAAACTCTTCGTAGATCACTTCGTCCATTTTACTACCTGTTTCAATCAGTGCAGTTGAAATAATGGTCAGTGAGCCACCTTCTTCAATATTACGTGCAGCACCAAAGAAGCGTTTTGGACGTTCTAGAGCATGTGCATCCACACCACCCGTCAATACTTTGCCTGAAGATGGTACAACAGTGTTATAGGCACGGGCTAAACGAGTGATCGAGTCGAGTAAAATAACGACATCTTTTTTATGTTCAACCAAGCGTTTGGCTTTTTCAATCACCATTTCCGCCACTTGAACGTGACGTGCAGGTGATTCATCAAAGGTTGATGCAATTACTTCACCACGAACGGTACGTTCCATTTCAGTCACTTCTTCTGGACGTTCGTCAATGAGAAGTACGATTAAGAACACTTCAGGGTTGTTGCGCACAATCGACTGAGCAATATTTTGCAGCAACATGGTTTTACCCGCTTTTGGCGGTGCCACAATAATAGAACGCTGACCTTTACCAATTGGTGCAACCAAATCTACCACACGTGCGGTTAAATCTTCTGTTGTACCATTACCCAATTCCATCACCAATTGTTCGGTTGGGAAGAGTGGGGTCAAGTTTTCAAATAAAATTTTATTACGTGAATTTTCTGGGGTGTCGTAGTTAATTTGGTTTACTTTAAGCAAAGCAAAATAACGTTCGCCTTCTTTTGGTGGGCGAATAGTCCCTGTAATGGTGTCACCTGTACGCAGGTTAAAGCGACGAATTTGTGAAGGACTCACGTAAATGTCATCTGGGCCAGCAAGGTATGAACCTGCAGCTGAGCGTAGGAAACCAAAACCATCTGACAGAATTTCTAGAACGCCATCACCAAAAATCTCTTCACCATTCATGGCATGGCGCTTTAAGATGGCAAAAATAATGTCTTGCTTACGGTTACGTGCCATTCCTTCAAGGCCCATAAACTCGGCAATCTTGATGAGTTCGCCAATCGGTTTTTTCTTGAGTTCGGTTAAGTTCATAGAGGTTCTGATAGAATAAAAATTCTGGGGTACAGGTTAGAGAGGGAGCAACATTTAGCCGCATTCATACAATAAAATGAAAGCAATTGTATTTGCACAATAACGATTCAGAGCACTGATTCATTGTTTGATTGAAAAATGTGAAAAACAATTTCTGTTGCCGAGCGGCATTTTTGTGTTGTGTCTTTTAAGAAAGCGGATGGAAGATCCTATGTTTCTTGAGCATGCAATATAAGAGAGAAACGGGAGTTTGTCAATTTATAGGCAAAAAAAATACGCCAACAGAGAGCGTATTTTTTTTATTCATGATCTGTAAAACAGACTTAGATATTTTCATCAATAAATGCAGTCAATTTAGATTTTGGTGCTGCACCAACTTGTTGCGCAACAACTTCACCATTTTTGAACATAAGTAATGCTGGAATATTGCGGATGTTGTAGTTCACAGCAGTTTGTTCGCAAGAAGTCACATCCACTTTCACAATTTTCACTTTGCCTTGATATTCGTCTGCAAGTACTTCAAGTACTGGTGCAATTGCTTTACATGGCGCACACCAGCCAGCCCAGAAGTCAACCAATACAGGAGTATCTGATTGAAGAACATCTGCTTCGAAGTTTGCATCAGTGGTGTTTACGATGTTGCCAGACATGGATTACGCTCCAAATAATTTTTAAAAATAGCTATACCAATTAGTATTACATAGCCATCTTGAACAAAGTAGGGGGAATCTTTGGATTTTCCATCCAAAATACAAATTTGTCTAATTGATCCTCACGATCACGACAATTCTGTAACACAATTGTCATATATGCAGAATTTTTAAATAGTCGTCAAATTGTGCTGATAAATGGCTTTTAAATTAGGTGTATGTGAATTACTCTAGGCACAATTCTGTCTAGGTTTGTTTGAAGAATGTCTGATTTTTTAATTGATGAAGAGTTACTCGCAGCCATCGATATGGGGTCGAATAGTTTTCACTTAGCCATTGCGCGGGTGGATCATGGTGAAGTAAAAAAAGTGGCATCAATGTCAGAAAAAGTGCAGTTGGCCGCTGGTTTAGATGAAAATAAGAATTTAACCGAAGCAGCACAACAACGTGGTTTGGCATGTTTAGCACGTTTTGTTGGGCGTTTAACTGCGGTACAGTCAAACCGTTTGCGTATTGTTGCCACCAATGCTTTGCGTCAGGCCAAAAACGGACATGAGTTTATTCAAAAAGCTGCAGAAATTTTGCCTAAGCCAATTGAGATTATTGCAGGGCGTGAAGAAGCGCGCTTAATTTATTTGGGTGTATCACACACCATGGCCAATAGTGGTCGTCGTTTAGTGATTGATATTGGTGGTGGTTCGACAGAATTAATTATTGGCGAAGAATTTGAGCCAATTCACACCGAATCTTTACAAATGGGCTGTGTGGCCTATACCAAAGCCTATTTTGCCGATGGTGAAATTAGCAAAAGCAGTTTTGAAAAAGCAGTGGTAGCGGCACGTAAAGAGCTGTATTCAATTGCCAATACCTATAAAGAAGCAGGTTGGGATACCGTTGCAGGCTCGAGCGGCACCATTAAGGCATGTCGCCAAATTACCGTGAATATGGGTTGGAGCAATGAGCAGGAAAATCTCACCCGTGAAGGTTTGGAAAAACTCAAAGACCGTTTACTTAAGTTTAAGCACGTATCAGAAATGGAGTTTGATGGTTTAAAAGAAGACCGTCGAGCAGTTTTGCCAGCAGGTTTGGCCATTTTATATGCTGTGTTTGATGTTTTAAATATTGATAAACTGGTTTACTCAGACGGTGCTTTGCGTGAAGGGGTAATGTACGACTTGCTTGGCCGTTTCCAGCATGAAGACATTCGTGACCGTAGTGTACAAGCCTTAATGGGGCGTTATAACTCAGACCCTAAACAAGCGGGTCGGGTGGTAAAAACAGCACAGCATTTGTTTGATAGCGTTGCTGAAGCTTTAAAATTAAATAATGAAGATAGTGACTTATTGCGTCGTGCGGCATACTTACATGAAATTGGTTTAGCCATCAGTCATAGCAGTTATCATCGTCATGGTGCATATTTATTGCAACATTCGGACATTCCGGGTTTCTCGCAAATTGACCAAAACTATCTCTCACATTTGGTTTCCAATCATCGCAGAAAATTGCGTCAAGACGCGAAAACAGAAGCGCTGAAAGCCGGTGGCAATAAAATTGTCTATTTAAGTTTGCTATTGCGCCTTGCAGTTTTGGTCAACGCAAGTCGTAGCGATGCGATGCTTCCTGCCATTGAATTAAGCATCCGCAATGCGCAACAATGGCAGCTCAGCGTGTCGGGTGATGCCAAACAATGGCCATTGCTTGTCGCTGAATTGCACGATGAACAAGTGCAATTCAAGAATTGGGACATTGAATTGAATATTCAGTCGGAACAATTTGTCGATTAAGATTTGGTTAATTTAGGGATAACAGTCGACTTATGAAAAAAGCTGCTCAATCTAAGGCATGGAAAACCGTGCAAATTGCACGTCATCCTGAACGTCCGCAATTTCTAGACTATGTGGGTGAAATTTTCACTGAATTTGATGCCTTGCATGGTGATCGTTTATTTGGTGATGATGGTGCAATGATCGGTGGATTGGCACGCTTTGATGGTCAGCCTGTCATGGTGATAGGTCAGCATCGTGGTCGCAGTACCCGTGAAAAACTACAGCACAACTTTGGTATGTGTAACCCAGAAGGCTATCGTAAAGCACAACGCCTCATGGATATGGCAGAGCGTTTTAATCTGCCTGTGTTCACTTTTGTAGATACAATGGGTGCGTACCCAGGTGTAGGTGCAGAAGAACGTGGTCAAGCCGAAGCAATTGCAACCAGCTTAGCGCAACTGTCAAACTTAAAAGTGCCTGTGATTGCCACAGTATTAGGCGAAGGTGGTTCAGGTGGTGCTTTGGGCATTGGTGTGGCAGACCGCGTAGTGATGTTGTCACACAGTATTTACTCTGTTATTTCACCAGAAGGTTGTGCGTCTATTCTGTGGAAAACTGCAGAAAAAGCCGAACAAGCCAGTGAAGCATTAGCATTGACTGCAGAAAAACTACAAAAGATCGGTATTGTAGAATACGTGGTCGATGAGGGTGAAGGTGCACACTTACAGCCTGAACAAGTGATGCAAAGTCTGAAAGCTGTGTTAAAAGAAGCTTTGGGTGAATTGCAAGCAATGGATGCAACACAACGATGCGAAGAACGTTACCAACGTTTAATGAAGTTTGGCAGCGACAATTTAGGTCTAGCGTCTTAAGTCAGTTACAGACTTTTCCTGCACAGACAAAATATTTAATTGGATGTAGTGGCGGCATGGATTCCATGTTGCTACTGCATCTTTTGTCGTTTTTGTGCCCAGAAAAAGTACGGGCGATTTATATTGATCATCAATTGCAAAGTCCGAGTGCTACATGGGGCGAATTGGTTCAAACCACCTGTCATAGTTTAAATGTGCCATGTGTGCTACAAAAAGTCAGTGTGGCCGAGGGTAATTTGGAAAATCAGGCACGTCTGGCTCGCTATCAGGCATATATGCAGCATTTGGATGCCAACGAAGTTCTAGTATTGGCACATCATCAACAAGATCAGGCTGAAACGGTGTTGTTGCGCTTACTTTCAGGAGCCGGTGTACACGGACTTGCTGCAATGCAAGTCATCGATGTTCGTGAAGATTTGACCATTTGGCGACCATTGCTAGATGTTTCTCGTGAGCAAATTTGCCAATGGTGTGCTGCGTTAAAGCTAGATTATGTACAAGACCCCAGTAATCAGGATGTGCATTATGATCGGGCTTGGTCGAGAGAAATCTTGTGGCCTGTGTTACAGCAGCGTTTTCCTAAAATGCAGCAAGCCGTCACACGAACCGCAAGCTTGATGCAAGATGCCGAGAAAATTTTGGCTGAAGTCTTAGCACAAGATTTGGCCGCTTGTGGTACAAATTCGCAGCTAAATTTGATTCAGTTGCAACAATTGTCTTTGCCACGACAACGTCAGCTATTATCGGCATGGATGAAAGGACAAGCGCAATATCGTCCAAGTTTTGATATGGTCGAGCGTTTGCAGCGAGAAGTGATTCAGGCCAAAGCTGATGCGCAAGCGGCGTTACATTGTCAGGATTATTATTATCTGCGTTATCAGCAACAATTATTTCGTTTGCCTAAAGCAGAGTATTTAGCTGAGGAACATTTTGAAGCGGTAGAGCAGGATTTATTGTTGCAGGCAGATCAGCCTTTTCAGCTTTGGTCGGGTTGTTATCAATTGCAGCCAGCAAAAGTTGGTTTATGTTCAAGTTTATTAAATAAAACCCTGACTTTACGCCCACGTTTGGGGGGCGAAAAAATCCATTTATATGGGCGGGTAGGGGCTTGGCCGCTGAAAAAAGCCATTCAGGAAGCACAAATTTTTCCGTGGACACGTCATACAATTCAAATATTAAGCCTAGATAATGTTATGCTAGGCGTCTTTAGCCCCAAAGGCTTTTGGCTTGCACAGTCGGACTATTGTGTCGCAGATGGATGGCAACCGAATTTAGTCTCTTAACGAATAAAGAACTCAACGAAGAGCGTGGATCATGAGTGCAGTATTGAATTGTAATATTAGTTTTATTGGCGGTGGCAACATGGCGCAGGCTTTAATTGGCGGTTTGATTGCCAGAGGTTTACCGCCAACACGTATTACAGTTTCAGACCCTGTAGAGCAAGTACGTCAGCTTCTGCAAGAAAAAGATGTACATGTGACTGACGATAATCTAGCTGCGATTGCAGAAGCTGATATTGTGGTTTTTGCGGTAAAACCACAAGTTTTGGCACAGGTGTTACGTCCATTACAGGGGCAATTTGCAGATAAATTAGTGATCTCGATTGTTGCAGGTGCAGAAATTTCAACGATTGCGAATTTATTGGGTACTGAGCGTGTGGTACGTGTCATGCCAAATACCCCTGCTTTGGTACAAACTGGCGCACATGGTTTATATGCAACTGAGTATGTAGATGCCAAAGATCGTGAATTGGCCAGTCAGGTTTTGGCTGCGACAGGTTTAACGATTTGGGTAAACTCAGAAGCTCAAATTGATGCAGTGACTGCAGTATCAGGTTCTGGCCCAGCGTATTTCTTCTATATGATGGAAAGTATGATTCGTGCAGGTAAAAACTTAGGCTTAGATGAAAAAGTTGCTACAGCACTTACTTTGCAAACAGCATTGGGTGCCGCACAAATGGCAATTACCAGTTCGAATACGCCTGCAGAATTACGTAAAAATGTGACTTCACCCAATGGCACTACGCAGGCGGCCATTGAAGTATTTGACCATGCGCAAATTTCACAAAATATTCAGGCAGCATTGGCTGCTGCAAAAATGCGCAGTCAAGAATTGGCACAAGAGTTAAGCGACAGCATTTAATAATTGAAAAACAACGAATTTAAATTTAGGAAAGTTCAAGTATGGGTGCAAATTCTGCGCTAATTTTTGGCATTATCATTAACGTAGCAATTTTGCTCGTCTTCTTCCGTTTCTTAATGCAGTTGGCTGCGGTTAGCCCATATAACCCTGTGGTGCTTTCAACCATCAAAGCCACTAAAATTGTAGATGTATTTGGTCGTATATTTCCAACTGTAGCCAAAGGTCGGGTTAATTCAGCTGCCTTAGCTTTGTTAGTGGTGCTGTATTTACTTAAAATTTTTGGGGTGATGTATCTGAATGGGGCTATGCCGAACAGTCCGATTCACTTGTTGATTCTGACTTTTGTGACCATGATTCAGGATTTAATCCGTTTCTGTCGCTATCTGATTTTTGCGACTATTATTTTAAGTTGGGTGGTCATGTTTACCCAGTCTCGTGGGCCTTACATTGAAGTGATTCAAGAGTTGGCAGAGCCGTTGTTAGCACCATTCCGTCGTTTATTGCCGAACATGGGCATGATTGATTTATCACCAATCATTGCATTTTTAGCTTTATATATTGCTGAAATTATTATGAATCAGGTGGCGATTGTGCTACTGACAGGTTTGTAAACATCTCTAGATCATTAGATATCAAAAAGGTGAATGATGTATTCACCTTTTTTAATGCTTAGATCAGCATCTGAAAATAAAAGCCTCGAAATTCGAGACTTTTATTTATTTTTCTTGATTTTAAAAGAGTGCAAAAAGGGTATCGGTTACTGATTTATAGTAACTCAATTGCTACAGCAGTTGCTTCGCCGCCGCCAATACATAAAGCCGCTACACCACGCTTACCACCTGTACGTTTCAGTGCATGAATTAAAGTCAGAATGATGCGTGAGCCAGTTGAGCCTACAGGGTGACCAAGTGCGCAGGCACCACCGTTGATATTTACTTTTTCAGGATCTAGTTTGAATTCATCCATTGGGCACATGGTGACCATAGCAAAAGCTTCATTAATTTCCCATAAATCTACATCTTGTGCATTCCAGCCTGCTCGGTCCAATACTTTCTGAATTGCACCAATTGGAGCAATGGTGAATTCTGAAGGATGTTGTGAGTTGGTTGCATAGGCCACAATTTTTGCCATAGACTTTAGCCCTTTGGCAGCAGCATGTTCAGCAGAAGTGAGTACGAGTGCCGATGCACCATCCGAAATTGAACTGGCATTTGCAGCAGTAATACTGCCATCTTTAGCGAAGGCAGGACGAAGTGTTGGAATTTTTTCAATATTGGCATTAAAAGGTTGTTCATCTTTATCTACAATGACATCGCCTTTACGTGTTGTAACTGTCACAGGGACGATTTCATCAGCAAAATAGCCTTCATTGACCGCAGTTTGTGCACGTTTGAGTGAGCGAATCGCAAAGTCATCCATTTGTTGGCGCGTGTAACCTTTGCTATTTGCCATATCTTGTGCGAATGAGCCCATCAAACGACCTGTTTCAGCATCTTCAAGGCCATCTAAGAACATGTGGTCTTTCACATCACCATGTCCCATACGGTAGCCAGCACGTGCTTTGGTCAGTACATAAGGTGCATTACTCATTGACTCCATGCCACCTGCGACAATGATTGAGGCAGAACCTGCTTTGATTGCATCGGCAGCTTGCATGACAGCTTTCATTCCAGAACCACAGAGTTTGTTAATGGTGACCGCACCTGTAGAATCTGGTAAGCCTGCTTGACGCATCGCCTGACGGGCAGGGCCTTGCTTTAAACCCGCAGGCAGGACGCAGCCCATAATGACTTCATCGATTTCTGTTGCTTGTACCCCCGCACGTTGAATGGCCGCTTGAATACTTGCCGCACCTAATTCTGGTGCAGTCACATTGGCTAAACTGCCTTGAAAACCACCCATTGCAGTGCGTGCACCATTTATAATAACGATATCCGTCATTTTATTCTCCCAATTTATATGTGCTTTTGTCTAAATTGAATTCCAAGCAGGAATAGATCACTTCTGCAGTATAGGCAAAAAAAGATAAGAATAAAGTGACAATGTAAAGATCGTTTAGACTGCTGAGTTAACATATATTGATGTCTTCTGCTCGGGTTTGCCCCATTTTACTGAGTACTAAGCGTTTGCTTGTAAGGTGAGTGGAGCAGTAAAAGAAGCTACCATTTGAGCCGATCGGCAAACCTTGTTGAGCATTTAAAGTCACACTAGGAATGTTTAAAGTTCCACGCCAATCCAAGGTTCCGTATTTAAGTGCAGTTTTTTCTGTATAAAGAATGTATTCACTGTCGTCAATTTGGCGGTTTCGATTACGATCCATAAAGATCAAAAAACCAGTATTCCAGTTTTGCTTGCTACATTGAACAAAGTTTTGTGTAGGACAAATCACTACATTGCTGTGATGGGTGAAGGCATGAGAGCGTGCTATTTTCACGCTGGACTGTAATGAATACTGAATTCGTTTGAGTTCTTGTTCTGCCATCAGCTGATGAAAATGGGGTAGGGCAATCATGACTAAAATCGCACTAATTGCTAAGGTGACGATCAATTCAAACAGCGTGAAGCCGTGTTTAGAGTTATGCGACATAAGTCTATACCTGTTATTGTTATGTTTTTTTATGATTAATTTGAGTAATGCATTGTTTTATAGTGCTTTATCTGCTGTATAATAATTATTAGGCAACTTTTTGAGAAAGCTGTTAAAATAAAGCGCAAGAAAGATAAGCTATTCACAATAAAAAATTGAGTAGAAAGTTACCGAATTACAACGGAAATTGTAAGTAATTTTGTCAATAATTTACTTGATTAAAATTATCAAGCACTTGGAAAACAAATAAAGTGTTTGTATGATTCAAAGTGACTAGCTTAAAAATAATACTGGGGTAAAAAAAGCCTATCTCAGGGTAGTCGAAAATTTAGGCTTGAGCTTGAACAACAATTGTTATCTCTGGAGGATAAATCCATGAAAATGAGTCGTATTGCATTAGCAATGCTCGTAGCTGCTCCTTTAGCTGCTGCAAACGCGGGCGTAACTATTACCCCATTAATGCTTGGTTACACTTGGCAAGATACACAGCACAATAATGGTGGTGATGATGGCGAGTTGACCACTTCTGCACAAATGGATGATGATCTATTTGTAGGTGCTGCACTTGGTGTTGAACTTACCCCTTGGTTAGGTTTTGAAGTTGAATATAGCCAAGTTAAAGGTGATATGATCGATCAAGCTGGTGCTGAGTATAAAGGTCAAAATATCGCAGGTAACTTCTATGCGACTTCTGACTTGATCACTAAAAACTACGACAGCAAAATCAAACCATATGTACTTTTAGGTGCTGGTCACTATAAGTATGAGTTTGATAATGATTTAGGTCGTGAAGGTCGTGGTCTTGAAGAAGAAGGTACACTTGGTAATGCGGGTGTTGGTGCGTTCTTCCGCTTAAACGATGCTTTATCTCTTCGTACAGAAGCACGTGGTACTTACCACTTTGACGAAAAATTCTGGAACTATACAGCTTTAGCTGGTCTTAACGTAGTTCTTGGCGGTCACTTGAAGCCTGCTGCTCCAGTAGTAGAAGTTGCTCCAGTTGAACCTGTTGCTCCAGTTCAACCAGCTCCACAAGAGTTGACTGAAGACTTGAACATGGAACTTCGTGTGTTCTTTGATACAAGCAAATCAAACATCAAAGATCAGTACAAGCCAGAAATCGCTAAAGTTGCTGAGAAGTTAGTTGAATATCCAAACGCTACTGCTCGCATCGAAGGTCACACTGATAACACTGGTCCACGTGCATTGAACGAACGTTTATCTTTAGCTCGTGCGAACTCTGTTAAATCTTCACTTGTAAATGAATACAATGTAGATCCAGCTCGTTTGTCTACTCAAGGTTTCGCTTGGGATCAACCGATTGCTGACAACAACACTAAAGAAGGTCGTGCTATGAACCGTCGTGTATTCGCGACGATCACTGGCAGCCGTACAGTGACTGTTGAACAACAAGCTCAATAATTTGAGTTAAGTTGTAAAAAACGACTCTTCGGAGTCGTTTTTTTTATGTCTATTCAGTTTGTGTGTTGAAAACACAAGGGAAAATCATCTGGATTTACATTGTCTTAAGATAAGATGCAGCATGCTAACCATGTATTGAGAGAAACGGGTGATGTAAATACAATCACGCGATAGAAAGATTAATGAAGTTCAGATTGTGAAGGAGAATTCCTCAAAGAGTTAGGGAATGATGAATAGAATATCAAACTGGGTAGAGAAAAAATTGAATAGCTTAATTGCTGAATATCATTGTTTTTTGATAATAGATTTTAACTAGAATAATTTTTGACCGTATTGGTTTAAATATCCCGCAAAAAAAAACAGCCAAAAGATGGCTGTTTTTGATTAATCATGAAGAAACAGATGGTGATCTATTTTAACCTGAGTTCGATGAAATCCACTTAACCTTTTAGCATATTTTGGAAAGTTGGCTTATTGGGGTTCAAACAATAAGCCGAGCCTGTAAATAATTTTGTGTAATTGCTTTTCATAAATTTAAAGGTGATTGCTTAAGCGGTCACCGAATTCAATAATAAAGCGGCTCATGGCTAAACGCCAGTCGCGAATAGGCATATTCCACTTTTTAGACGCTGCATCAATTGCCAGGTAAATCACTTTACGTACAGAATCATCCGTTGGAAAGACTTTACGCTTTTTGATCGCCTGACGTATTACGCTGTTTAATGATTCGATCGCATTGGTGGTATAGATGGCTTTGCGTATCTCGGCTGGATAAGCAAAGAAGGTATTTAGATTCTCCCAGTGTGTACGCCAGCTTTTGCTGATCTGTGGGTACTTGTCATCCCATGTTTGGGCGAATTGATCCAAGGCCATCAAGGCTGCCTCTTCAGTAGGTGACTGATAAACGGCTTTTAAATCCTGAGTGACGGCCTTGTAATCTTTCCATGATACGTATTTCAAGCTGTTACGCAGCATATGGATAATGCACAGCTGGATATGGGTTTGCGGGTATACGCTGTTAATGGCATCAGGAAAGCCTTTTAGTCCATCCACACAGGCGATCAGAATATCCTGCAACCCTCGGTTTTAAGCTCAGTCAGGACATTCAGCCAGAATTTTGCACCTTCATTCTCAGCCATCCACATGCCGAGCAGTTCTTTCTGTCCATCAAGATTAATGCCTAAGGCAAGGAATACAGCCTTGTTGATAACACTGCCATTATGACGGACTTTAACTACAATACAGTCCATATAGACGATGGGATAGAGTGCATCCAGCGGACGGTTTTGCCATTCAGCGACTTGCTCCTTAACAGCATCAGTCACCTTGGAAATAAGCGTTGGCGATACATCAGCATCGTACATTTCTTTGAAAGTAGCCACGATTTCACGGGTAGTCATGCCTTTGGCATAAAGGGATAGAATTTGGCTATCCATTTGCGTGATACGAGTCTGATTCTTTTTAATTAGCTGTGGCTCAAATGTGCCATCACGATCTCGTGGTGTG
>NZ_JAAZQW010000041.1:0-20030 GCF_012371415.1 Acinetobacter sp. A3 | reverse complement strand
GTTACACGCTTGGCAACAAGACATTAACAGAGTGCGAATTAGTCCTTGACTATGTTTGACTACATTTTAAGGAACAGGAGCATATCCGAAGAAAAGCCAATCCTGAGACAGAAGTTTCAGCACAATACGGCTTTACAGTCCCTGATTTCATTGATCGAACAGCGTATATGACCACAGCGCAGCAGTTTTCTTTGTATCGCAGCGGGCATAGAAAGCAGCTTTGTAAGTTGGCACGATGTTCAAATTTAATGGAAAAGTTGCAATACAAGTTACTTGAGGTCAATGACGCGCTGATTGTTTCATTCCTTGCCGATAATCGATTTATCTGTGATGACATCAAAACGCAGATATTTGAGTCACGAAGTGCTTATATCTAAGATTTCACAATAAGACACCGACTAAAAGAATGATCTGTTTCTTTTCTCATTTGAGAAAGACAAGGTAGAAATAAGAGTACAGTGTTTTGCTGCCCAGTAACTTGTGAAGACAAAAAGCATAAATCTGCTACAATATCGCCAATTTTTCATATTGATCATTTTGGTCTTATACACTGCGATTCTGCAGTAGGTGTCTTGCATGAGTTTTAAAGATGAGTTAGCGGCGCAGGTCGCACAGCGACGTACTTTCGCGATTATTTCCCACCCCGATGCTGGTAAAACCACCATGACAGAAAAACTGCTGTTATGGGGACAGGCCATTCAGGTTGCAGGGATGGTGAAAAGCCGTAAGTCTGACCGTGGTGCTACATCTGACTGGATGGAAATGGAAAAAGAGCGTGGAATTTCCATTACCACCTCGGTGATGCAATTCCCATATAAAGACAAAATGATTAACCTGCTCGACACCCCAGGGCACGAAGATTTCTCTGAAGATACTTACCGTACTTTAACGGCTGTGGATTCAGCCTTGATGGTAATTGATGGTGCAAAAGGGGTCGAAGACCGAACCATCAAATTGATGGATGTGTGTCGTATGCGTGACACCCCCATTATTTCATTTGTGAACAAAATGGACCGTGAAATTCGTGAGCCATTGGAATTGTTAGATGAAATTGAAAACGTCTTAAAAATTAAATGTGTTCCAATTACTTGGCCTTTGGGTACGGGGCGTGATTTTGCCGGTGTATTTAACCTGATTGAAGAAAAATTTTATGTTTACAAATCAGGCTTTGGTTCAACCATTACTGAAATTGAAATTCGCGATGGTTATAACCATGCAGATTTACGTGAAAAAGTAGGTGAGTTGGCTTGGGCGGCATTTGAAGAGTCACTGGAACTGGTGCAAATGGCGAATGAGCCATTAGACCGTGAAGAATTCTTGGCGGGCCGTCAAACTCCAGTGTTATTTGGTACCGCATTGGGCAATTTTGGGGTAGATCACGTCCTGAATGCGTTTAGTGAATATGCACCACCACCGAAGGCACATCCGACACAAGACCGTATTGTTGAAGCCAATGAAGAAGGCTTTAGTGGCTTTGTATTTAAGATTCAGGCCAATATGGACCCTAAACACCGTGACCGTATTGCATTCATGCGAATTTGTTCGGGTAAGTATGAAAAAGGCTTGAAAATGAAACATGTACGCATAGATAAAGATGTGCGTATTAGTGATGCCTTAACCTTCTTAGCAGGTGACCGCCAGCATTTAGAAGAAGCATGGCCAGGTGATATTATTGGTTTGCATAACCACGGTACCATTCAAATTGGTGATACATTCACTTCAGGTGAAAAGCTACAATTTACAGGTATTCCACACTTCGCGCCTGAAATGTTCCGTCGTGTACGTTTGAAAGATCCTTTAAAATCTAAACAGCTACAAAAAGGGTTGAAAGAGCTTTCAGAAGAAGGTGCAACACAGGTCTTTATGCCACAAAACAGCAATGACTTGATTGTTGGCGCTGTGGGTGTCTTGCAGTTTGAAGTGGTGGCGTATCGCCTGAAAGAAGAATATAAAGTCGATTGTATGTATGAGCCAGTCAGCATCAATACCGTGCGTTGGGTGTCTTGTGCAGATGAGAAAAAATTTAACGAGTTTAAGAAAAAAGCCCACGACCAATTGTCGGTCGATGGTGGTGGTCACTTAACTTATCTCGCACCTAGCCGCGTGAATTTACAGTTAATGCAAGAGCGTTATCCTGATATTGAGTTTAGAAATACGCGTGAGCACTAAGTTCAAGCTTTCAAAAATAAAACAGCTTCATCACGAAGCTGTTTTATTATGGCTGGTGATTATTTTTAGATAAATACATTGGGGATGTCATGCTGCAAAAAACAGTCTATCTGGGAGTAATGTTGAGTGGGGCGATCTTACTCAGTGCCTGTGACTCATCTCAACAAAATAAAAATGCAGATGAGCAAACCTCTATTTTTCAGAAAGATCAGGCTGAAGTTTTACCTTATTTAAATATCAAACAACAAGCCGCAGCTATTGCTTTGCCTTTTTGTGAAAACAGAAATTGCATAGAGCTGGAAATTCAAACTTTAAATACCCAAGATGCATGGCTAAATGACTGGATTGCCAAAAATCAGGCCATGGTGATTCAAGATCAAATTGGCTTAAAGCAAAATATGAGTTTGCAGCAAGCGGTAGATGCTTATGTGAAAAAATCTGATGCATGGCAGGCAGCACTGGCACAAAATAAAGCCTATGAATTGGCGATGTACACTCGAATTGCCTATCAGCGTAATCAGTATGTATTGTTACAGGTTGGGGTAGATACCCAGCAAGAAGGTACGCACATTAAAGAGCGTTATTATTTCTTTGTGGCAGACCGCAAACAGCAAAAAGCTTTATCTGTTTTAGATGTAATTGATCCTAAGCAACAAACTAAGATGCATACCTTTGTGCAGCAGGCCTATCAAGACTGGTTGAAAGAGCAGAGCAGTGAAATAC
This sequence comes from Acinetobacter sp. A3, assembly GCF_012371415.1. Taxonomy (NCBI): domain Bacteria; kingdom Pseudomonadati; phylum Pseudomonadota; class Gammaproteobacteria; order Moraxellales; family Moraxellaceae; genus Acinetobacter; species Acinetobacter sp. A3. The sequence goes on along the minus strand of NZ_JAAZQW010000041.1, from coordinate 17,138 downwards.
AAAACAATGCGTCAGAAAAACTATATTGGGGGCAGGCAGACTGGTTTTTTGATGATCAAGGCTTAGGTTTGCATTACCGTACCCATGAAATTGTGCAAGATGGACCACAGTTTGATATTTACCTAAGCAAAGCACAAACACAACAAGTTTTAAAAGCAGAAATCTACCCATCTATGTTTTAGTAGGTTTTAGTAGGTTTTAGTAGAGATTGATTATAAGCAGCAACACGTACCTATGATTGGGTAACGTATATGCTCATCAAAAAAAGGTTGTATTCATGTTGAAACATAAAACGATATTAACGGTCAGTATTTTAATTGCAACTTTAGGGGTCACAGCGTGTCAGCCTAAAAAAACTGAGCCAGAAACGGCTGAGCCAAGTCAAACAGAAGTTGAACAGCAAAGTTTAAAACTCGTGGGTGATACTGAAAAACTGAACTTGGCATTGCCACAATGTGAGGGCAAGAATTGCCCTGAAATGACTATTGAGCGTTTAAACAGTAATCAGGCATTTATTGATCATTTTATTGATCAGCAAATTATTAAAGAACTCTCGCAAATATTGACGATTGCACCAAAACAGGCTGCTTCAGAAGCATCAGCCGCACAGGCAGCAGAAGTGACTGCAGCAAGTACTGCTGAAGCACCAGCTAGTAACCCAACAGCCGCCGCAATTGCTCAAGTAGAAACTTTGGCACAAAAACTGGAAAAGCAAACAGTGCCGTATGTGCAAAGTTTTTTAATGCTTGATCAGGAGCTGAAAGCCCTCAGCTCGAATCATAAAATCAGTTTGATGATTAAGCCTAAAATTCTGAATGCAGATCAACCCTTAGCAACGGTAGTGTTAAATAGCAGTAGCTATTTAGGCGGAGCGCATGGTACATCGGCGCAGCAGTATTATAATTTTGATTTAGAAAAGAAAAAATTAGTCACATTGAATGACATTTTGTTAGATCAGCAGCGCCCACAATTAGAAGGTAAAGCCTATGAGGCATTTAAAAACTGGGTGATCGAATCTGAATTGTCTACCAACGTGAAGGAATATGAGCAGGCGTGGAAATTTAAACTGTCTGATAATTATTACCTAGGCCAACAAGGACTGATTTTGCAATATGCAGAATATGAAATTGGGCCTTATGTGGTAGGGTTGCCACGTTTGACCATTCCTTATGCAGATTTACAGGGTATTTTAAAAACTGCTTACTTACCACAAGCTGAAACACAGCCTGCAGCGGCAAGTGAAGCCGCAAGCAGTGATGCCCAAGCAAAGCCGAAGTCTTAATATGAACCTCCCGCTATTTGATACGCATACCCATTTTGATGTTGCCGATTTTGATGCTGATCGGGAGCAATTGGCGTATGCGGCCAAGGCTGCGGGGGTAGAACATTTAGTACTGATTGGTTTTGTGCAATCACGCTTTCAGGATTTGATTACAACCCAGCAGTATTTGAATCAACTTGATCAGGCGCCACGTAGTCATTTGGCGCCTGGGCTGCATCCGTTTTATATCGAACAGCATCAGCGTCAGCATTTACACGATTTGGAGCAAATTTTACAACAGCAACATTGTATTGCTGTGGGGGAAATTGGTTTAGATACTTTTTTAGCTGAACATAAACACGCTGAGGAATTTCAAAAACAGCAAGATTTTTTTACAGCCCAATTGGAAATTGCCCGTCATTGGCAAAAGCCTGTATTGCTACATATCCGTAAAGCGCATGCCGATGTATTAAAAATTTTAAAACAACAACAGTTTAAACTTGGCGGCATCGCTCATGCTTTTAGTGGTGGGGTCGAAGAGGCGAAAGCCCTGATCAAACTGGGTTTTAAAATTGGTGTGACAGGACAGATCACTAACCCTAATGCAAAAAAACTGCGTCGTGTTGTACAAGAAATTGGTGTTGAGCATTTGGTTTTGGAAACCGACTGTCCCGACATGACGCCATTATGTTGCCAAACCGATACTCAAACCCGTACCCGCAATACGCCTGCCAACTTGATCTATGTGCTTGAAGGTTTAGCGGCTTGTTTGAATATCTCACCACAAGCGCTAGCTGAACAGCTTTGGCAAAATACATTTCAGGTTTTAGATGTGCGTGAAACAACACCCAAGCCCTGAAACACAGTAAAATGCCCCTACCTTGAAACTATATTTGATGAGCGCATGACTGACCTTCTTCAAGATGACGAATATGAACGCCGTTTTGCAGGCGTTGCCAAAATTTATGGTGACAGTGCATTTCAACATTATGCGCATAGTCATGTGATGGTCATTGGTATTGGCGGGGTTGGTTCTTGGGCGGTCGAGGCCTTAGCGCGTACAGGCATAGGTGAGCTGACTTTGGTCGATATGGATGTGGTCGCAGCATCGAACATTAACCGTCAGTTACCTGCCATGAGTTCGACCTTAGGACATGAAAAAATTAATGTGATGGCAGAGCGTTGTCGTTCGATTAATCCACGCATCAAAATTAATTTAGTGGATGATTACTTAACCCCTGACAACGTCAAAGTGTTATTGGCAACGGCCCCTGACTTGGTGTTGGATTGCATCGATGATGTTAAAGCTAAACTGGCGTTAATGTTGCATTGCCGTTTTAACAAGATACCGCTTATTGTGTCGGGTGGTGCAGGTGGGAAGCTTGATCCACTTAAAATTCGGGTAGCAGATTTATCTAAAACCGAACAAGACCCAATGCTGGCTAAATTGCGTGCCCAATTACGCAGCAAAGGCATTTGTAAAAAGCCAAAAGAAAAGTTTGGCATTACCTGCGTGTATTCTATAGATAATCCATTTTCCAGCGCAGATGTTTGCCCAAGTGCGGGCTTGCGTTGCGGTGGTTATGGTTCGGCTGTGGTGGTTACGTCCAGTTTTGCAATGGTGGCTGTGACTGAAGTGCTGAAAAAACTGGATGCACTGCACAGCAAAAAATAGGCAGAACACCTGCCATGATGGGCGTATTCAGCATGATCTTTTACAACGATGTCTTGCTAAAAGTATGAATTGAAATTTATTCTGCCTGAAGCGACTGCTGCTCTTTTAAATAGGCTTCTGTACGTTGCATGGCCGCCTGAATATTGGCTAGCGCATTTTCGACATCGGCAAAGGTTTTGGCGTTGCCACCACTTAAGGCCTGACGCCATTTTCGTGCACCAGGTAAGTTTTGGAATAAACCCAAAATATGGCGGGTAATCACAGATAGGGGAGCACCTTGTTGTAAGCGTTGCTCAATGTACGGCAACATTTGCTGCATAATTTCAAAACGATCAGGCTGTTCGAGATTCCATAATTGGCCAAGTTCTGCCAATAAATATGGATTGTGATATGCCTCACGTCCAATCATCACCCCATCGACATGCTGTAAATGCGCCTGAGTTTCTGTAAAGGTTTTAATTCCGCCATTAATTTCAATGAATAAGTCAGGGCGGTCTTGTTTTAAGCGGTAGACATCTTCATAGCGCAGGGGCGGAACTTCACGGTTTTCTTTAGGCGATAGACCTTGCAGCAAAGCAATCCGTGCATGCACAATAAAATGAGTACAGCCTGTTTGTGCAACAGTATCGACAAAATGCAGCATTTCTTCATAGGAGTGCATATCATCAATGCCAATACGGTGTTTGACTGTCACAGGAATGTCCACCACTTGACGCATCGCGGCAATACATTCAGCCACTAAATCAGGCTCAGCCATTAAGCAGGCACCAATTTTATTGTTTTGTACTCGATCACTTGGGCAGCCGACATTTAGGTTGATTTCATCATAGCCCCAGTCTTGCGCCATTTTGCTGCAGCTTGCTAAATCCTGAGGATTTGAGCCACCTAGTTGCAACACAATTGGATGTTCTTCTTTGCTGTAATCGAGGTGACGTTTGGCATCTCCAAATAAGATGGCGCCTGTTGTGACCATTTCAGTGTACAGCACAATGTTTGGATTAAATAAGCGTGCAAAAAAACGATAATCACGAGTAGTCCAATCCATCATAGGTGCGACGGAAATCCTTTTAACCATTTGATTTGATTCATCTTTTTGATTTAAAAAAAGATTTTCAGAAGCACTCATTTCACTTAAGACCTTGATATAGATGATTATTTAATCATATTGGTGCATATTCTCGCATTTGGTGCACCATATTTGCACCTTGAGAGTATGTTTAGGAGAGGGTGCAAATTTATATGAATAAGCTTATCAAAGCAATTTTTGATTTAAGAGTTGTAAGTAATATTCTCATTATTAAAGTAAAAAAATAGTCTAAAGATATGTATCTCTTTAGACTAGATTACATACTAATTTTGATCAATTTGTATTTTAAGAGAATTCTTTAAATTGAGTTTTGATCCATACAATTATATTGTCTAATAAAGTTGAGTAAAAGTTTCTGGATCCTTGAGTCAGTAAAATAGATTAGATATGTTGCTGCAGCACCACAATTTTGACAACCCTTTTCTAAATAAATCTCTTCATCATTAAGCCAGCAACATTGTAATGTGAAATAAGCACGAATTGCTTCAGAAGCTATGGTTAGTTTTTCTAATTCAGTTGTACTTATTAATGATAATCATTATTATTTACTGCTTAATGAAAGTCTATCTTTAAACAACGAAATTTATTTAAACTTAATGATATTCGACAGTATTATTTATTGATTGAAGATACTGGAGGGGTGAAACTATATTTGAAATCAAATAGTTGTGGTCTTTAAGGGGGCGCTAAACAGTGAGGTTCAATTGATGGTTAAAGCTTGTGAATGCATTACAGGATTCAAATGAAAGAGCTCAAGCTAGTGATCATGCTACCGCCTAAGGTAGTGTACAAGTGAGAGTTCAATTTCAACTTAGATATAGAGATATAAGAAAAATAAAACCGAGCTAATTGTTTAACTCGGTTTGAAATAAAGTGCTGTCTGGTTATTTTGAGATGAGACACTCAGATTGAGACTAGAATAAGCTTATTAAGCTAGAAAAAAATAAAATAATAACAAAGCTAATTGATATCACTTTGATTTTAGATTCTAGATAAGTCAGGCTAAGTCCAACAGCAAATGCGGCAAAAGTCAGACTGCCTAGCCAATAGCTGACCATATTGCTGATCGTACCGCTAAACAGGCAAAAAATTAGCGCAATGATCAGTAGTCCCCAACCAGCAAGTGTGGCTAGTCGGGTTTTGCCGGCATCCAGTTCTTTGCCAAATATCTGTTTTTGATGTTTGGACATCGAAGCAGCCAGCGCAATAAAACCAATTGCAGATAAAGACCAGATGAATAAGAAGAACATCATATTCCAATCTCCACAGCTGTAGCCTTAGTTTTTTTAGCAGGCAAGCCTTGATGATTTTTCACTTTCTTAAAAGCAAGCCAGAACACAACAGCTAGTAGCCACATAGCCAGATCAAAGCTCGCAATGACCCATTGACTATTCGCTATAGTATTCCAGATTGGCTGTCCACCAGTCAGGACATTTATGACCGGAAGCAGGGCAAATAAAGCAGTTGCCAGTGCCAGCAGCTCTAACCAGGCCTGACGATGCGTCCGAATCATGGCATAGAAGAAAGTCAGCACCCATACTATAAAAAAGGTACGGATTTCCCAATTGGCACGCATTTCCAGTTCCACCGGAATAAAACGATTGGCATAGAAGTAAGCAGCACAGGCAATAGGTAGACCGATAATTGCTGCGATATTGGTCACTTCCACCGTACGATAACCAAAGGATTTATAGCCCTGTTTCTGCTGTTGCGGTGCACGTTTCACACACCATAGAATCAGACCAGTAGCGATCATCAATGTGCCGACAATACCGGACACAAACAATAACCAGCGCAGGGCGAGGTCCACACCGCGTGCTTCATGTAAAGACGTCATGACGTTATAAATGCCATTCGCAACTGAGGGTCTATTTAATAAGGTTTGATCCGGTTTGAGCGCACCAGTTACCCCATTGAATTCAAGACTTGGGTATACGCTACGATAAGCAACACTAACACCATTCAGAGCACGTAATTCGATTTCAGCTTTGCTGGTATTTGGCTGAATAATAGTGATGGTACCAACTGGATTGTTTTTCCATTCTTTATCCGCAGTTGACAAAATTGGTGCTAAATCAGTTAAAGGTGCTAGATGAGTAGAGATATTTGCGTCACGAGCTCGACGTGCTTCACTGCGATCAGCCATTTCTCCGCCACGTTGGCTACGACCTGCACGAGATTGAGCTTCCTGATGATTATCCTGAACTAAAGTTTTACGCTGATCTTGGAGGAAAGCACCACGATTTTCATAAATCTGGTTTACGCCCCAAGGCATGATGGTAAATAACAGCAGCAATAAGCCACTGAATGTAATCATAATATGGAAAGGAAGTGCAAATACCGCGGTTGCATTATGTGCATCTAACCATGAACGTTGACCTTTACCAGGACGGAAGGTAAAGAAGTCCTTAAAGATTTTTTTATGGGTAATAATTCCGCTGATAATTGTAACAAACATCAATAGGGTTGCGATCCCTACAATCCAGCGTGCCCACATACGTGGCATGCCATATAAATCAAAATGAAAACGGTATAGGAAACTACCACCACGGGTTTCACGTGCTTCTAGGGCTTCACCGGTTGCACTGTCCAAAGTAATTCGTGTGCCGCCGCGGCGTGCACGAGGATCTTCACCAGCGCCACGGATATTGAGCGTGGTATAGTTCTGACGAGCATGCGGCAGCTGAATGACCCAGCTACCAGCATCAGGATGATTTTTCTGTAAATAGGTAAGAGCCACTTGGGTTTGTTCAATCTGGGTGGCTTGTGGAACAGACTGGTGCAACTCTGGTTTCATCCAGATAGTAATTTCATTCTGGAAAAAACTTAATGTCCCAGTCAAAAAAATTGCATAAAGCAACCAGCCCAAGATTAGACTGGCCCAAGTATGTAACCATGACATTGACTGGCGTGGACCCTCTAGCTTTGCATCTGGTCTCATCTTATTTCCCTGAAAACTGGTAAGCGATATAGAACAACACGGCTGGAACCAAAATGCCCAGCGTCGCTTTTAGGGTTTTATTGACCATAAATACCCAGATGAAAGCCCCTGTTTGTAAAAGAAAAGCGATTATAGTGGCCGACATCGCTGCGCTACTTTGATAATCACTGAAATGCTGAGCAATGTTCATTGCTGCAAAAGCAGCTAAAGCATATCCTCCCAAAGCAGCGAGTATGAAACGGTAGAAAATTATAAAGCTGTAAGCTGATAGATTTGGCTGTACTAGATTCTTCGATCTATTGAATGACTTTGTTTCTACTATTTTTTGAGTAGGGGCGGAATTGATGTGAGCATTGCTCATTATTTGTAACTCTCAGTGCAAATTGTAATACTTTTAATGATAACAATTATTATTATCATGTAAATGATTTTATAAATCTTGAAGCTTTTAAAAATCTATTAGATGAAGAAATGATTTAGAAATATTGCGGTAGGTGTGAAAGGTTATAGAACAGCTGATGAAAGGCTGTTACGAGTCTCTCAATACACTGACTTAGATATCACTGAGGATAACTGTGGGTGATGGTCTAAGTTTAAAATTTTAACAATGCAAGTGTTAATGATAATAATTATCAATATTAATTGCATTATTAAAAATAACTGTTACAATTTGCAACTAAATAAGTAAGATTCCTCCATAAATTAGGGTACATGGTTTATGAATACACCGTTCCTACAATCAACATTGACTTTTGCTGTGCTAACAGCAATGGTGAATACTAGTTTTGCAACTGAATCACAAGCACCTCAGACTGAAACAACCAAATTACAGACCATCGTTGTAACCGCTGCAGGGTATGAGCAGGATTTGAGTCAAGCACCATCTTCTATGACGGTGGTTACGCGAGAAGAATTAGATAAGCGTAATTATAATGACATTAATGATGTCTTACGTAATACCCCAGGAGTGGTGGTAACAGGTTCAGGATCTGCGCAAAATATTAGTATTCGGGGTATGGGATCAAATTACACGTTATTTTTAGTCGATGGAAAACGCCAATATTCTAAAGATGTCAATCCGAATGGTGATGACAACGGTTTTGAAAAAAATATTTTGCCACCAATGGCTGCTATCGAACGTATTGAAATTATTCGCGGTCCTGCATCTACGCTATATGGTACTGATGCAATGGGTGGCGTAATTAATATTATTACCAAAAAAGTTACTGATGAATGGACTGGAACAGTTGAGGTCGGCACAGTCTTACAAGATAGTAATGAGTCTGGTGATATCAAAGAGGGTTCAGTTTACTTAGCGGGACCGTTGATTGCGAATAAACTAGGTTTACAACTGGGACTGAATAAGCAAGAACGTGAAGAGGACGGATATGTTGGTGGTTTCCGTAATACGGAACGAGAAAGCATCAATAGCCGTTTAACGTATATTCTTAATGATAATCATGACATAAAGTTTGATGCTAATTTTATCAATCAAACTAGTGAAACTACAGTGGGTAAAACCATTGCAATTGCAGAACCAGGTAAGAAACCTGCAACAGGAAGTAAAGGTCGTAATTATCGTAGTGTATATAGCGTAACGCATAATGGTCATTACAATGATACTTTATCGAGCAGTAGCTATGTGCAACTTGAGAAATCGAAGAATCCAGACAGAAGTAATGGGGTGACTAGTGGTATTGAAACCGATACTTGGATTGCGAATACCCAGTGGGATTGGGACTTTAATAAGCATCAATTGATTTTTGGTGCATATTTTAAAAATGAAGAAATGGTTGATCGTGCCACCAATCAGAATGAAAAGATTCCTATTACTGAATTAGAACGTTGGGGCTTTGCATTATTTGCTGAAGATACTTGGTCTCTTACTGATCGCTTTAACCTTACAACGGGTATCCGTTACGATCATGATGAAAACTATGATGGTAATTTCTCACCTCGTATTTACGGTGTATATAACTTCAGTGATGCTTGGACTTTAAAAGGGGGGATCGCTACAGGTTACAAGCAACCAGATTTAAAACAATCTTCAAGTGATGTGCATTCTGTAACAGGTAAAGGTAGTGCCTTTATTATGGGGAATGATGATTTGAAGCCTGAAAAATCTTTAACTTATGAGTTAGGTACAGCGTGGCAAGGTGACCGTTCCAATGCAACTTTAACGGCATATTACACTGAATTTAAAGATCGTATTAGTGAAGACCGTACCTGTCAATCACCAAATGGTGCAAATAACGATTCATCTACATGGGTCTGTCCTGATCCCTTTAATCGTTTAGATGATAATGATGATCTGCTCATGTGGAATTTCTACGGTAGTCGCTTCAATATTGATAAAGCTATTATGCAAGGTATAGAAGCAACCTATGAGGTTGAGTTGGCAGATAATGTAAACCTTGCTGCAAATTATACTTATACTGATACAGAAATTAAGTCAGGCCAATACAGCGGCAAGCCATTGAATATGATGCCAGAACACATGTTCAATATTACGGTGGACTACGGAATCAGTGATCAATTGGATGTATGGAGTCGCTTACATTATCGCAGTGAAACGTCACAGTCTTTAGGCCGTTCATCAATGACTGAAGAAAATCCAGCTTATACATTCCTTGATGTTGGTTTTAATTATCAATTTAATGAGAGCCTAAAAGGTAAATTTGGCGTCTACAATGTGTTGGATGAAAAATCAGAAGATGCTGATGGAAGTCAGTTGTTAGATGGTCGTCGTTATGGAGTGGGGCTAGTAGCTTCATTTTAATCGATTACTTAAATAACCCGAATTCTGCTTAAGCCAATCATTCCATTACTCGAATGGTTGGCTTGTTTTAATGGCGTAACTGGTAAGCACATAAACAAGCATAAATGAGGGTGTAAATAATTCTGTGTAAATACAGTTTTAAAAATACTTGGTTACACGCTCTTCAAACATGATACTAAAGCGATTCATGGCAGCTTTCCAATTCTGAATAGGCATCGTCCATTTTTTGCTTGCTGCCATAATTGCTAAATATACCACCTTTTTCACGGAATCATCAGTTGGGAAGATTTTTCTTTTCTTGGTTGCATGGCGGATAACGCTGTTCAATGATTCAATCGCATTGGTCGTGTAAATCGCTTTGCGAATATCCATAGAATAAGCGAAAAACGTGTTTAGATTCGACCAGTTGGCAAGCCATGACTTGCTGATTTGAGGATACTTCTCATCCCATTTTTGTCCAAATTCATCTAAAGCTTGTAAGGCTGCGTCTTCTGTAACAGCTTGATATATCTTTTTTAAATCGGCTGTGACAGCTTTGTAGTCTTTCCAACTCACATATTTAAGGTTGTTGCGTACCATGTGGATGATACACAACTGAATATGCGTATCAGGGTAAATTGTATTGATTGCATCAGGAAAGCCCTTCAGTCCATCTACGCAGGCAATCAGAATATCCTTTAACCCACGATTTTTCAGTTCTGTAAGGACTGAGAGCCAAAATTTAGAACCTTCGTTTTCTGACATCCACATACCTAATAAGTCTTTCTGTCCGTCTGTATTGACACCTAATGCCAGATACACCGCTTTGTTAATAATCGTACTATCTTGACGCACTTTCACGACGATACAATCCATATAGACAATAGGATAAAGGGCATCCAATGGTCGATTTTGCCATTCTATTACTTGTTCTTTAACTGCATCCGTCACTTTGGAAATAAGCGTTGGGGAGACATCCGCATCGTACATTTCCTTGAATGTGGCAACAATATCTCGTGTCGTCATGCCTTTGGCGTATAGGGATAGGATTTGGCTATCCATTTGTGTGATACGCCTTGCGAAGCGCTGCTTCTCATCTTCTTGATCAACTGGGGCTCAAAAGTGCCATCACGATCTCTAGGCGTGTCTAGTTCAAATTCACCATCATCAGTAAATAGCCGTTTGGTTGTATAGCCATTACGTGTATTTTTGCCTATACGAGGACTATTCTTCTCATAGCCTAAATGTTCAGTCAGTTCAGCATTGAGTGCAGTTTCAACGGTGAGTTTCTTTAAAGCTTTACTGAAATTATTCAGGTCAGCTTCTGTTTTTAAGTTCTTAGCAAATTCTTTTGCCAATGCCAGCATTGCTTCATCTTTCATGGTAAACACCTGTGTTGCCCCCCAACAGCATTGAGGGATAGTTTAAGCGTTTACACAGTTTTATTTACAGTCTCCTATACCGTTAATATGACGTTCCCCACAAGCAAATTCATTGTCACCGTGATTTACTCTTAAGTGCTTATCAAAGCCAATATCAACTAAACCATCATACCCCCTCCATCCATCTGTATTGATGACTGAATCAAGTTCTATATGCCCACGGATAATCCCTTGCAGCGTAGCTTTTGAGCAATCTGGTACAATTTCCGTGTACACATTTCCATCCCGTTTGAGCAACCCAAATACAATGGTTTTTCCTGATGCCCCACGACCTCGCTTACCACGAACACGACGAGCACCAAAGTAAGATTCATCCAGTTCAACAATGCCATTGAAGGGAGATATTTCTTCACATTGGACAGCAATCTTTTTACGCAATTTGATATAAATTGTATTGATGGAGCGAACAGAAATATTGGTAAGTTTAGCAGTATCAGATGCAGTAAAATCCATGGCAAAAAAGCGAATGATTTGCCTGAATTTTGCTTCTGCGATTCTTGAATGGGAATAGTATCTATTTTTTGCTTTCATATAAGGAAGTTACCATACTTTTTAATATGCTTAACTTCCTAAGCCCCTTGCTATTTATACTTTATTACCTATTGGTCCAATTACTGATAAATTAATGTTTTTTCGAAATTTAAGTGATTTATGCCAGTTTGTTTTTTGTCAAAAAATTTTATAATTTTAATGACAAATTAGGGATTCAGTACACCTAATGAATGGAAGTCTAAAACTAACTAGAAAAATTGAGGAAAATTATGGGTGCTTTAACTGGATTTAAAGTTCTTGATTTAAGTAGAATTCTGGCAGGGCCGTGGTGTAGTCAAATACTAGCAGATCTAGGTGCAGAGGTGATTAAAGTAGAGAAACCTTTTCAGGGAGATGATACCCGTATCTGGGGACCTCCTTTTTTAAAAAATGATCAGGGTGATGAGACTGGTGAATCTGCTTATTATCTATCTGCAAATCGAGGAAAGTATTCAATCGCCATTGATATTGCAACAGAAGAAGGTCAGGCGCTAATTAAAAAAATGGTCTTAGACTGTGATGTGCTGATTGAAAATTACAAAACTGGCTCATTAAAAAAATATGGTCTTGATTACGAAAGCCTGAATCAACTCAATCCTAAATTAGTTTACTGTTCGATCACAGGCTTCGGACAAACAGGCCCACGTGCCGATGAACCGGGATATGACTTTATTATACAAGGCATGGGCGGCATGATGAGTGTCACAGGTGAACGTGATGATTTACCCGGAGGTGGGCCGCAGAAGGCAGGTTTGGCATTTGCAGATTTAACTACAGGTTTATATGCTGCAATTGCCATTCAGGCCGCATTGCTTTCACGAGTGAGTACTGGTGAAGGTCAGCATATTGATATGGCTCTCCTAGATACTCAAGTGGCTTCTCTTTCGGTATTAGCAATGAATTATTTAACGTCAGAAAAAATACCGGGACGTTTAGGGAATGCACATGTCAATATCGTCCCGTACCAAGTTTTTAAGGCGAAGCGAGGTGAGTTTATTATCGCTTGCGGTAATGACCAGCAGTTTCAGATGTTATGTGACAGTATTGGCTTGCCAGAACTTTCTCAAAATCCAAAATTTGTAAAAAATAAGGACCGTGTGACCCATCGTGAAGAAATTACTGCGTTATTGCAGCAGCATTTTATGACTCAACCCGCACAATATTGGGTTGAACGTATTCACGCGGTGAAGGTTCCGGTTGGTATGATTAATGATTTAAAGCAAGCATTAGAAGAAGAGCAGGTGATATCCCGTAAAATGCTCATCAGGATGGAGCATCCATTACGTTCCGATTATCTTTCAATTGGTTCACCCATTAAATTGTCTAAAACCCCAGTTCAATATGTTAAAGCACCCCCTTATTTGGGGGAAGATACTGACAAAATTTTAAACTGTTTTGTTTCTGAAGATGAATTGAAAGCTTTAAAGCATAAAAATATCGTTCAACAAGGCTAAAGTAAAAGGCACGTTATGTGCCTTTTAATCTTCTGATTTTAATCACAGAAAACAGCAAACTCTTCGGCAGGAACACGCGGTGTATGTAATTGATTCACTGCTTGAGTTTGATCTGCATATCCCAATGCCACAGCGCAAACCAATTCTTCATTTTCCGGAATGCCAAGAACCTTGGCTACAATTTTATGAAATCGGTTCCATGCGGCTTGAGGGCAGCTATCAATTCCACGTGCTTTGGCTGCAATCATGACATTTTGAATCATCATCGCAATGTCCATTTTTGAGCCAGTTTCTAAAGTCGTGCTTAAAGTAAAAAACAGTCCTACGGGAGCATCAAATAACTGATAATTACGTAAATGTTGCTGCTGCATTTTCTGCTGTTCACCTTTTTTAATATCTAGCAAACCGTAAAGTCCCCATCCGTTTTCACGGCGGCGCTCAATAAATGGCGACGTCCATTGCTCAGGATAATACTTAAACGTTTCTTGATGATGGCTTGCAATTTCAGGCTGCTCAAAAATTTGGCTTTGCGCTGCACAGACTTGCTGAATCATCTCTTTGCGTTTTTGGCCAGTCACGACATAAACTTTCCAAGGCTGAATATTGTTGCCTGACGGTGCGCGGCTGGCGATGTTTAAAATATCTTTGATGGTCTGTGTATCAAGTGGGGTATTTTTAAAAGCACGTACAGAATGCCTTGAGGTAATGGCTTGATCCACCAAGGTATGTTGCTGCATTTGAAACTCCTTTTAATCTTCATATTTTGATTTTATGCGACTTTATAACTTTTATCAGTCCAAAACCTTGTGCATTGCTAGAAATAAAAATTGTACTAATTCGTGTTAGCATCAGGTTGTGTAAGGTGGATCTGTTTGAGGCCCGTATTCAACTTGTTGAGTAAGTGGATTGAACTGGCTAAATCATCTAATGAAAAGCCAGACATTGCTTGACGGTAGAACTGAAAAAATTGTTCCTGTAAGTCGAGCCAGCTTTGTTGTCCAGATTGCGTGAGAGCTACATTTTTAGCCCGTTTGTCTTGGTGAGAGGTGACACGTTGTACACTGCCTTCACGCTCTAATCGTTTTAAAACATTGTCTAAACTTTGCCGGCTAACCCCTAAGTATTCGGTTAAATCGGAAAATGACATGCCTGCATTATTAAGGTGTGGGCGTGAAAGAGCGCCCATTACAGCCCAATGAACGGGTGAAATACCAAGTTCATTTAGACATTGGCGATCAAGACTATTGCCCACCTGAAATAATCGTAAAAACAGCCGATTATGAATCATATATAAAGATTGATCGTAAATCCCTAGTTTTGAATCTGACATAATTATTAAGAACGTTTTCTATTGATATTTGCAGCCAGTATATCGGCTTAAAACATAAGTACAGCTATTTTTGAGAAAAATTAGCTTTCCGTTTTTCTAAAAATGCCTGTATACCTTCAGCAGCATCCGCACTTTGGCTGCATTCCACAAAAAGTTTGGCTTCTAATTCAAGCCCCTTATAGATATTTAAATCGGTTGCCGATTGAACCGCTTGCATAATTTGCTGAATCGATGCTGGAAATTGTCCTGCCAATAAATCTAAATAGGCTTTTCCGCTTTCAATCGGATCTTGCATGTCCACAATCTGATTTACTAAGCCGATGTTATAGGCTTCTTCTGCAGACACAATTTTGCCACTGGCAATCATTTCAAGGGCTTTTGATACACCAATTAAACGTGGTAAGCGTTGTGTTCCGCCATAACCAGGAATTAAACCGAGTTTTATTTCAGGAAGTCCAAGACCTGCATCAGGGCTGCATAATCTAAATGTACAAGCCAAAGCCAATTCAAGTCCGCCGCCCAAAGCCATGCCATGAATACAAGCTAGTGTTGGAAATTTTAATTCATGTATTTGCTGGAATAAGGCCTGACCTATTTGTATTTTATGCAGATGTTCTGCAGGGCTTTTATTCAGTAATTCTGTAATGTCTGCACCCGCACAAAAGGCTTTGCCTTCACCGACGAAAATGGCTGCACGTAGATTAAGTGTGGAAATTTCCGAAACAATTCCTTGTAAATTTTCAATCATATCTGTGTTTAATGCATTTCTTGCTTCAGGGCGGTGCAATCGAATAACCGCAATATTATTTTCATAGTGAAGTTTAACAGGCATATCCTATTTCCTTGGAAAATTAAATTTATAAAAATCATAAGCTGAATCGTTTTTATGTCAATATATAAATATAAATTAATTTAAAAAACACCATTTATTAGGGTGTTATGTTTTTGAATATGTAATTATGTTGACATAAAAAAAATCATTCACTAATCTGAGTTGGCTGTTTATTCAGGAAGTTAGGGTTTTGATTTCTGTCAGAAATATCCAAACTACAATTGGATGCGTATGGCTGACGGAGTGCTAAAAACAGTAATGAACTAAAACAACAATAACAATCAAGGAGTTGATTGATGAGTCAAGTCGATATGCAGATTTTAGCGAGTGAAGCTAAATTCAACGGCTTTCATGCCAAAGTTTTAATGTGGTGTATGCTGATTATTATTCTCGATGGATATGATATTTCTGTTGCAGGAGCAGCTTTACCCTCGATTATGGAACAGATGAATGTAAGTGCTTCAACTGCTGGATTTATGGCCAGTTCAGCCCTATTTGGAATGATGATTGGTGCTATTTTTTTTGGTGGTCTTGCCGATAAAATTGGCCGCCGCTTAACTATTGCCATTTGTGTATTTTTATTCAGTGCTTTTACTGCGATAGCAGGTTTAACTGATGATCCTGTGACATTCAGTATTGTGCGTTTTATTGCCGGATTAGGCATCGGAGGTGTGATGCCAAATGTGGTTGCGCAAATGACGGAATATTCACCGAAGAAAGTGCGTAATGTTATGACCTCCTTGATGTTTTCGGGGTATGCCGTAGGCGGAGTTTTAGCTGCAGTTTTAGGCAAGCAGTTTATTGTGCAATATGGCTGGCAGGTGGTGTTCTATGCTGCAGGACTACCAGTCGTTTTGCTACCTTTTATCTTAAAATCTATGCCGGAATCTGTAGTTTATTTGGTGAAACACAATAAACAGGCCGAACTGCGTAAGATTGCAGAGCAAATTAAACCGCAAGCACAATTCCCAGTGGATGCAGTTTTTGTTAATGGTTCATCAAATAATAATTTAAAACCAACGGTGGGGCTGTTATTTAGTGACGGACGTGCTTTCAGTACTCTGATGTTTTGGGTGGCATTTTTTACCTGCCTGTTTATGGTTTATGCGTTAAGCACTTGGCTCACAAAGTTAATGGCAATGTCTGGCTATTCATTAGGTTCAGCACTTACTTTTGTGATAGCTCTGAATATTGGCGCAATTGTTGGTGCAGTCGGCGGTGGCTGGTTAGCAGATCGCTTTCACATTAAATGGGTACTGGTCATCATGTATGCTTTGGGCAGTGTCTTTCTGTATTTAATGACCTTACCTATGCCGATTACCATGCTGTATTTCATTATTGCTGTTGTAGGCGCTTGTTCAACAGGTGCGCAAATCGTTGCATATTCATACTGCGGTCAATTTTATCCAAGCGTGATCCGTTCAACAGGAATTGGTATGGCATCAGGTGTTGGGCGTTTAGGAGCAATTGGCGCACCGCTATTAATTGGTTTTATTGTGGCTTTAAATTTACCAATTCAGCAAAACTTTTTTGTGATTGCTTTAGCAGGCTTAATTGGCGCTGTGGCTTTATCCCTGATTAATCATAGACGTGCAGATATGGTGCAAGTACAGAGTAAAACCAATTTTAATTTTAAAAGCTGAGGAAGCGTAAAATGAAAGCAGTGGTTGCTGTAAAACGTGTGGTAGATGCCAACGTTAAAGTTCGCGTTAAGCCGGATAATAGTGGAGTTGACCTGACTAATGTTAAGATGTCAATTAACCCATTCTGTGAAATCGCAGTGGAAGAAGCGGTTCGTTTAAAAGAAAAAGGAACTGTTTCAGAAAT
>NZ_JAAZQW010000040.1:0-20073 GCF_012371415.1 Acinetobacter sp. A3 | reverse complement strand
TATGACAATTTTATATACTCCATAAACCCTTTAAATTAATTAGGTGGTTTATGTCGCACTTCAAGTTTTACTCTGCCGAATTTAAAGAGAAGAAAAAAATATTATAAATTTATTTATAGCATTCACATTTCAATCCTTTTTCAAAAATAACAGAAATCCTCCCATACTCGACTTTGATATTAGCATTACTTGTGAATCTAGTTTTTTTATAGTTTCATAAGGCTTTGTTGCATAAATATATAAGACTATGATTTTATTTAATTTATTCTTGGATTGAAATTTAAACAAATCCTTAAAAATCAGTATCTTGAAGAATGTTTATGCAACAAAGCCGTTTCATAAGCAAACAATATTATTGAGACTTAGGTTTTGATAAGTAAGAAAAGTTTTCTTTTTATTTCTAAAATTCAAATACTCAACGCCATATAAAATATATCCTTGAGATATGAATGTATATTGACCAGTAACTTTATTATTGATAATTTCATTCATGGTTTTATGAATTTCAGGTTTAAATTCATCTCCCATATCAATTTCCTTCACCTTAATCGGCTTAGAAATTTTAATATCTTTTAAATAGGGATAATATTGAACAACCTTTATGTCTGGATAAGTACTTGGTACCAATAGTGTATTTTTCCCACCATTTGATAAGCAGAAAAAACTATTGTTCGCATAACTTCCAAAACTAACTAGTAAACCCAATAAAAAAAATAAAAACTTCATATTTCTTTCAACCTTGTATTTGCAATTTTTTTAGCTGCATTCGCAGTATATCCGTAACGTTTCCTGCTAATTTTATTTTTATTCTTATCAAGAGTAAAACCGAATGGAAATTCAACATCCTTACTCATATTCAAGAATTGCTGATAACCCTTTCTGGCCTCTTTTTCATTTTTTACCTTACCTTTTTTATTCATCTTAGGATCGTTCCATAGTCCCCATCCAAAACATTCACCAGGTTTATTAAAAAAAATATAACTATTTTCAAAATCAGTATAGTTATCTAGGTTACGAACAATAGTTTTATCTATCTTTAAACATTTTTTAATGTTAAATGCACTTGCAGATTTTTTGTAATATTTTTCTCTATCATCAAAACCATTATATCCACCATTAATTAGTGCACAGGTAGCGATTAAATCATTTTTTAAAGCGTGAGGTGTCAAATTCCCTGATTTAGAGTGAAACCAATACCAAATAGCTGAACCAACAGCATGTTCTTTCTCTTTTGAAATTTTATGTTTATTTTCACCTAAAAAATTTTCATTCACAGCTAGACCATATTGCATATAATTATTTTTATAGGTCAACTGCATTAAACCTCGACCTTTATACCCATCATAGACCTGACTCTCTGTTTTACCAACTAGAACCTCTTCTAATAATGAATAACTTGCTGTTTCATGCAAAGTATGAGCAATAAAATGTGCTTTTTCTAAACAGTTATGCATATTAAATTTAGCAAACTGCTCATTTAAATCTTTAAGAAAACTTAAAGCAGTTTTACTACGTGTAATTTTTTTAAACTCTTCAAGAGTTATATCTCTATTACAAACACATTCGCTTTCAACCACCTGTTTCTCAATACTCGGCCTACCCTCTGCCGTGATACCTTTAACGATCTCCACATCCAAACGCAATTCAACTGCATCTGCACGCATTCTTTTTGCAATATAAGTCACAGGGCTTAAAGCATCCCCATTCGGCTTTAATACTCTAAATTGCAAACGCTGCCCCACCATACTGAACAATGGAGTACTGCCATTTAAAATGGTAATTATCTGTTTTTTACCCGTATCCAACATCAACATTTCAATATCAGTTGGAGTTTCAATTAACTGCTCACCTGTTCTATCTTTTAGTTTTAATTCAGATCGGCTTTTGAAATTACTATATGGTTCATCGAGTTGTATTAAAATCGGCTGCTGTGAGCCATTTTTAGAATTTACCTCACATTTCACGACAAATTGATCATTTGAAGTTAACACCAAAATTTCAATATCACGCTGTGGTGATGACAATACCTCCACGATCCCATTTTCATTGGTATATCGTTCATAAGCATTTTTCCGCCCTCTAGGTCTTGATTGAATAGGAAAATTTGAAACCACTTTCCCAGCACAATCTACCACTTTAAAAGTAGTTGTAACAATTCTAGCTTTGGTTTCACCTAATTCTTTTTGTTTATATTCTTCAATTGTTTTAGGTAACTGAATTTTTATTGGATCTTGTGATGATGAACCAATAGATGTATGAATGACCTTAAAAACAGTAAAATCTTTTTGATTGGGTGGTTTTGCCAGTATTTCTACTGTTCTATATGGAGATGCCTGAAATACAAACTGTCCATGAAGATCAGTTTTCTGAAGATTTTCACGTTTTGAACCTTGGTATCTAGACATAACATTTAAGTTGATCACCCGACGCCCTGAACGATCATAAAATTTTGATGTAATTGTGACTAAATTACTCATTAGCCTAAATCCTCTTCTGCATAAACTTCATCTTCTTCTAATTCTGTTTCTTCTTCTATTTCAACCCATAATTCATCAATATTATTATCTTGTACAGCCGACTGAGTTAAATAGACATAGGATGAATTAAACCCTAACGCAACGAATTCAGTTTTTTCTGACGTATAAAATCTTAATGAACTGACACTCTGATTTGCATCTTGTATATTTTTATTCGTGTTAATGAGCCTTCCATCTTGCTTTCCGACAACAAAAATCTCTTTCTCATCTTCAGTTGCAACATCCCACTGATAATCAATTTGATGACTATATTCAGTCTCAGCTTGAGGCAAACTGTATTGGACGCTTGCCACCCGTTCCCCACCCTCAAAACAATGCTGCCCCGCCTTACATTCAAATTTCCCACCTGTTGTATTCAACACACCTTTTGAATTTATTTTGATTTGTGAACCGCCTGCCGTTAGCACAATTTCTTTCGGACTGCTGATTTCAATGCGCCCCTCAGTTGAAATAATTTGAATCCCTTCCCGTGCAAAAAAATCTACACCATCATCTTGTGCCTGAATTTCGACTTTTCCCTTGGCTGCAAAAGCACTTATACCATGCTCTGCAGCAAATAAACTGACTTTGTCACGTGCATGTGTAATCACAGATTTCTGGGTTGAAAAATTGATACCGCCTGCAGCACTTTGATAAATCTGTTGATCTGCCGAAAGATGGATATCCTGATGCGTTGACAAGGCAATTGAATGTGGCGCACATAGCAGCATCAACGCCTGTTTAAACGTAGCAGCTTTACTCCGATCTTCTTGTTCTATCTGATTTATAAATGCCTTGAGATGATCCAGTGTTTGTAACGGATCAGCTCGCTGCTTTTGTGCCAACTCACTTAATTTCTGACTTGCAGCAAAACTATTATCTAATTGTGTTTTTGCAGCACTAACATCCAAATGATGAGCCTGTGCCTGTTCTTGTGAATACGTTGAAAGCAGTAAGCCCTGACCTGCTCTAACTGCACCAAAAGCATCTGTGCGCAACTCAAAGCCTTCTCCTCGATCGGTCAACTGTTCATGCTGCTGCGGATGCGTTAATGCCCCCAAATTGAGCTGGCTCACCGCATGACTGCTTTGTAATTGAGCACTCAGCTGTCCTGTGCTGTCATTAAAACGGAGCTGATTAAAGCCTGTGCCCTGCATTTCCTGTGAACGAATACCACTCAAACTTTTGCTATCGGGCAAGCTGCCCAACATATCAAACTGGGTCGGTATTCGTTCTGCCTCATGTAAACGTCCAACCACAAACGGACGGTCAATATCACCTTCAAAAAAATCCACCACCACAATTTCACCAATACGTGGATGAAATCTGGCACCATAACCTTCACCCGCCCAAGGCGTGAGTACATCTACCCAAACAGAATCGCTCTCATTGTCATTAGCACCCGCACCGCCATCATGTTGATGATCATCATTACGAGTAAATAAAAATCGTACTTTAATGCGCCCCCATGCATCTACATACACCTCTTCATGCGCTGGTCCAACCACTCGTGCACGTTGTGGATAGGCAACAGGGCGATGCTGCAAAGGATTAAATTCAGGCACCACTGCAATATGCCTACGTATCAGGGTCAAATCACAAAATTGTTTAGGCTGATTTGCAATAGGCGATTCAAAAGACCACTGGCTTTGTTGTAATAGACCTGCCAACTGTACGTGCACATCCTGCGCCAAGTTGTTTTGGTTATAAAACCGTTTCGATAAAATTAAAAACTCACGCTCTGTTTGTTGATGCGTGTCTATTTCGGCATGCCCCTGTAATTCAAACCAATATCCGACCTGAGCATCTCTTAAATTACTTTGAGCAGAAAAATATTTCGACTGTAAGGCATGATATTGGGTTTGCTGTTGTCCCCATTGATCGAGCTGCGCTGTGCCAGTAACAGCAGCCTGATCTTGGTCAGTTGTATCCTGCATATAGGATGAACTTAAATTCCACACCTGCTCCAAACTTAAATCTGCTTGGCTTTGCGTTGCACTTTGAACATTTGATGAAAACACGACTGAGTGCTGATCTTGCGCTAAAAGATCAGGCTGCCAACGTTGTAACTGGACTTCGCTCGGTTGCAAGCTACGCTGTGCCATCCAAGCATAAATACTGTCTCTGCGCTCAACCCCACTAGAACGTTGAAAGGCAATCTGTCGACGTTTTAAAGACTGAAAATGACTATTTTGTTCAATCAGTCTTAATTTTTGTACGGTGATTGGACTGAGATAATCTGCAACCCTCGGCTGACTTTCATCAATTAACCAATTGATTCCTTCACTCCGCCACAAGCGGGTTAAAAAATCATAATCAGTTTCGCTAGATTGAATGATCAGTGGCCGCGTTATATAACGATCACTGACACCACTTAAATCTAGACTCAAACTCGCAGCAAATAAATGGCTGCGGCTTTGCCATTCTTTAAACAAAATTTCACTGACTTCCAGCACAGTTTTATTCATAAATACCCGACTATTGCGTCGTTTATGCCAAAGTGCGGTTGCATCCTGAATCTGTAATTTATATAAGCTCAAAGTACCGTCACTGTGGCCTTGTGCTGCAGCAGTAATGATGCCGCTGTGCCGAAAAATCTCGCCTTGGTCAGTTCGTTGATCCACAGCCACGGCACAACCTATAAATTGTTTTAAGGGTACATGTGCGTGAGATGCAAGACACAAGACCTCAATCTGTATGCCTTGATTAATGGCATGTTTGCCATTTAAGCATTGTAAAAAAACCTGATGATTTAAGGCTGAATTAGAAAACTGGATATGAATGGTGCGATTTTGAGGGCTTAAGCCAAATTTTTCTAATACAGCAAAGTATGGACTTTGCATGGTTATTATCTTTGCTATTTTTATAATGGGCGCTATTCTAATCAGCAACTTAGCAATTATCTAGAGTATTTTATTCGCGAAACGACAAGCGGTTTTACAAGGCATGAGAGGATTAGCTTATGAAATAAACGAGTATGCAGTCCCACATATAATGAAAAATCAACAAAGCTGACACAAGAAGTTACTCCTCAGTCAAGACAATTCAAAATAGCTGTGCTACAAGTAAGGCATTCACAAAAAATAAGGAGAAATTTAGAAATTTATTGTTTTTTATCAAAACCTTTTTTCAATTTTATTTTTAAAGATTCAATTTCTACATAAAAGGGTCATCATTAAGCTTTAGCATAATAAAGGCATGAAAATGCCTAACATATATAACTGCTATTCGGGAGCGAACATGAATAACAGCCAAAATTATGTCAAACAAATTAAAAATGCTAAACGTGGAGGATACACGCCTACCATCGCCAAAGACATCAACAAACATAAGATTCAAAAAGCCATCCGCCTAATTGAACAATGGAGAACGCTCGCCAATGAACTCAAACCCCAAATGCAACTGGATATGGCCTTTACCTTAGAGGAATGTGCACAAGATTTAGATCGTGTCTTAAGAAATAAATAATCACTTTTCACCTTTCATTTCACATGATTTTCCTCAATGAGCTCAGATACTGAGCTCATTTCTATTCTTTCCCCCTACACAGTTTTTGTTGATCTGCTGTTAAAAAATAAAGAATATCGACTGCGCTAAAAGTGTGAGTTCTGCATTAAACGATCACTTTTTGGCTTGCGTGCTTGAAAAAAATCTGTAAAATTCTCTGCACAACGCCGGCATAGCTCAGTTGGTAGAGCAACTGACTTGTAATCAGTAGGTCCACAGTTCGAATCCGTGTGCCGGCACCATATTAAACCTCGTAAGTCTTAGATTTATGAGGTTTTTTTGTTTATAAAGCTCAAATTTAATGCTGGTTTATAATATTTGAGGAGTTTATTGATCAGTCCTTAACGGCACTCACTTGCACATATTTAACCCAGCCATCTGCATACAACTTGGCGCACAAGCGTGCTGTCATGGCAATTTTAAACCAGTCTACATCTCGCGTTTGGATTTGATGTTGGAGATGCTGATTCACATAGTCAGCAAAACCTGCCAGCACCTGTGTCGATAAATCCTCTATCTGTATCTGTTGAAAATGATGCTGTTGCAACAGGCTACACAACTGAGTTTCAGACATGAGATCATCAAAATGAACATCGGCAGCTTTTAATAAAGCTCGATATTGCACTTGCTTAAGTAGATGTGCGGGGGCTTGATCTGCCCAAATTAAACAATGAAAACCAAGCCGCCCATTTGAATTTAAAACAGCGCTGACCTGATCTAAAAATGAATTTAAATGGCTGTGATATGCGGCATCTATACACAACACCACATCAAAACACGGCTGGGGAAAAATAGTTTTTAAATTTAAAAATGAGGCGTGGTGAATTTGGAGATTTGAATTCAAATTTTCACGAATATGCTGTACGCAAGCCGCTTGAAGTTCAACCGCTTCAAGATATTGAATTTGATAATGTTCCTGCCAATAAATTAGGCTAGCACCTTGCCCACAGCCTAAATCAAGCAACCGATCTTTTGAATTCAAATAGACGGCTGCCGCCAAATGGGCAGCCAAATTTTGGCATGCAGCGGGATAATCATCGCCCACTGCATCTGACCAATAACCTAAATTACTCCATGGCAATCGTGCATTGTCGCCCAAATATGCCGCTTGAATGGCATATTTATGTTTTGGAAAATATGAGCGGAATGCCTGTTGCCATTTCATAAGGACTCAGTCTAGTTCAATATAAGATCAACAGACTTAATAACCTAATTGTGGCGCAACCTCAACTTTTGGTTTCAAATCAATAAACGGTAACGGCGCACCAAAAATTTCTGCAATATGCATGGCCGAAGTTACTGCAGATTCTAAAATTGGCAAACCATCACACGACCAAGAACCACAGAAGAATACTTTACGGTTGTCTTGGTGATGACGCTGTTGCAACTCTTTATTTAAGGCAACAGTTTTTGAATCCACCACAGCACGGGTTAAAGTCACGGTCGAAATGATCTTTTTCGGATCAATTGGGGTAACAGGACGCCATGTTTGGAACACTGGCGATTTACCCACCAAGGTTGGTTCAATCGAGTTCAACCATACTGTAAATTGCTGACGGGTAAATTTACGATCCATCATATAACTCAGTACCGACCAATCTTTACGTTTTGGTGGCATCACAGTTTGATCGGTATGAATCACCAATTCGCCTTGTTCAAATTTGAATTGTTTCAGTAATTCAATATCTTCAGCAAATTGTTGATTGTCTAAGAAATCCTGCACTTTTGTGGTTGGCGTTGCAATCACAACACGGTCAAATGTTTGTGCGTGACCTTCAGAATTTTCAACAACTACACCCACTTCTTGCTGATGAACACGGGTAATGGCTGCACCACTTTGAATATCAATACCTTCAATCAGTTTATCGACTAAAGCAGGCGTGCCACCTTGTAAACGCAATAAAGCATCGCCATCAGTCAATTGGCGCAAAAATACCAACAATGGTTTTGCAGGCCATTCACCAATGGTTTTAGGGTCGCAAGTACAAATGGTGTATAGCACAGGCATGACGGCGCCATGCAAAAACACCTCTTCAATTTCATTGCGGTTAATAAATTCCGCAAGGGTGATGTCTTGGTGCTTAGATTTAAAGAACTTGGCAATTGCTGTTTTTAACTGCAACATACCTTTTACCAAACGCCAGCCGTATTGCTGCAAACCTTTGCGGTTGTTGATGATCGGGAAGTTACCAATACGGGTACGACTGGTGGTCAGCCATGTTTCTGTACGGTCTTCAAATAACCAGCTACACGCCATATATGTGCGCACAGGGTAGGTTTTAATCCCTAAATGTGTCGCTAAACTGAGGGTGTTTTTCCACAAATGTGGATTCATCACCCGTAAAGGTGCATCAATTAAACCATCTTCAAATTCGATGCTATGGCTGTCCATTCCACGACCAGGCAGCGCCTCAAAAATTGTAATGTTATGCCCTGCATCTTTAAGAATTCTTGCGGTAGCCAGTCCAGCCATACCACTACCGATTACTGCGATATCCAAACCGATCATCCATCTTTTGACATACTTTATGAAATTATGAACCATGCCCTGTCAAAAGGAGCTATTAAAAACTACCAGATTGCGCACTTTTCACAGAGAAACAACAGAAAGCACAGTGCCTGCTTGATTACATTTCTTAACATTTAGATTGCAGAAAAATAAGTCCAAGAATTTATTCATATTATTTTTATTAAATGACAAATATTGTTCTAAACCATGTAGATAAATCAACCGAATATCTCATTTATATTTTACAAATAAATTTTCAGTGGTTATGATGCACCGCATAAAAATGATAACTACGTCACAAATAATTATCATAAAGAATATGATCAATCCGTTAAAACGAGAAACTTTACAGCGTAATAATAAAAGCCTCTATCGAATATTCGATAGAGGCTTTTTTCTTCATCGCTCTCTTCCAAGCTTTAAGTCGGTTGATGCTGAATTGGAATTTCACCAAATTTGCCCTGATTAAAATCATCAAAAGCCTGAATAATTTCCTGTTTGGTATTCATGATAAATGGCCCATAGCCTTGAATAGGCTCATTTAACGGTTTGCCTGTTAGCACCAAAAACTTAGTATCTTGCAATGCTTCCAACTGAATCAGTGCTTCACCATCTTGAGCAAATAGCATGACCGAATGATCCAGCATCTGTTGGCTGCCATTGACACGCAATTCTCCTTCTAAAAGCACCAATAAAGTATTGTGATCGACAGGTACATGCACAGCCTGAGTTTGTTCGGCTTTAAGCTGCCCATCCCAAACATTCACTGGACTAAAGGTACTCGCAGGCCCATGCTGATTAGCATATTGACCTGCAATAATGCGTAAATGACCCGCATCGTTTTCAAACTCAACCACAGGAATATTTTTCGCCTCAATGGCCTGATAACGTGGTGCTGTCATTTTATCTGCAGCAGGTAAATTCACCCAAATTTGCACCATTTCAAACAGACCGCCTTGCTGCGCATAGTCTTTAGAATGAAACTCCTCATGTACCACACCTGCACCCGC
Source organism: Acinetobacter sp. A3 (assembly GCF_012371415.1). Lineage (NCBI taxonomy): Bacteria > Pseudomonadati > Pseudomonadota > Gammaproteobacteria > Moraxellales > Moraxellaceae > Acinetobacter > Acinetobacter sp. A3. The sequence goes on along the minus strand of NZ_JAAZQW010000040.1, from coordinate 10,531 downwards.
AGTCATCCACTGCACATCTCCTGTTTTAATGGTGCCACCACCACCCGCAGAGTCTTGATGTGTGACTTCGCCCTGATAGGCCAAAGTCACTGTTTCAAAACCACGATGTGGATGTGAACCCACGCCATGCTGTGCCGTCGTTGCATCAAAATGATATGGCGATGCATAGTCCAACATTAAAAATGGGCTGATGACCTGACCTAAACGATCATAAGAAAATAGGTTTTTAACGGGAAAGCCATCGCCCACCCAATGCATGTTCTGATTGCGATATACACCTATTATTTTTTTCATGTGTGATGCCTATAACTAAATATGGAAGATACTTTGATCTTAATATTTTGCTTAGCTGCAACCTAGCGCAAATTTGGCATACAGCATTGCAAGAATAGAATAATCCTTAGCAAGATGCGGAGTGTATTGTGCTATCTTAAAATTGCATAAAAAATCCAGAACCGAAGTTCTGGATTTTGAAATTTTCATGGCTAGATGATTTAGATTTTTCCAACCAGATCAATTGATGGTGCAAGTGTTGCATCGCCTTCTTTCCACTTGGCTGGGCAAACTTCACCCGGATGTGCATGCACATATTGTGCAGCTTTCACTTTGCGTAACAGCTCTTGCGCATCACGACCAATACCACCCGCATTGACTTCTACAATCTGAATTTTACCTTCAGGATCAATCACAAATGTACCACGGTCTGCCAAGCCTTCTGATTCAATCAGTACTTCAAAGTTTTTAGCCAAAGTCCAAGTTGGGTCACCAATCATTGGATATTGAATCTTTTTAATTTCTTCTGAAGTATCGTGCCACGCTTTATGGGTAAAGTGGGTGTCTGTAGATACTGAATAAATTTCTACACCCATTTTTTGGAATTCTTCATATTGATCGGCTAAGTCTGCAAGTTCAGTCGGGCAAACAAAAGTAAAATCTGCAGGGTAGAAAAATACTACTGACCATTTGCCAATAAGGTCTTGCTCAGACACGTCAATAAATTGACCATTTTGGTAAGCGGTTGCGTTGAATGGTTTGATTTGGGTATTGATTAAACTCATGCTGTATTCCTCAATTCGTTCGGGGATTGCTTATCTTGTGTAGTTAGAATACAAAACCCGACAGAATCGGTAAAACAGTACTTTTTTATAAAAACAATCGGTTTTAAGAATCAAAAATCCATTTATTATTTAAAAATGGATTGATCAAGCCGATGCTGAACTCACCAATCTGCATTAAAAAACCCTTTGTCGAAACAAAGGGTTTGGAGGATGATTTGCCGTTTTAACTTAAGTCAGAACGGTAGATCATCATCTAAATCTGCTGGTGCTGTTGCAGGCGCAGCTTGCGGCTTCGGTGCAAAACCACTTGGGTTATTGTTGGCATAGCCACCACCCTGATTCTGGTTAAAACCACCTTGATTTTGGTTGCCATAACCCGCAGCCTGACCTTGATTCTGATTACCATAGCCACTTTGGTTATTGTTAAACCGTGGCTGTGCAAAACCGCCATCTTGTTGGTCAGATTGTCCACGATTACCTGAATCGAGCATTTGCATTTGATCACCACGAATTTCAGTGGTGTAACGCTCTTGACCGTTTTGGTCTGTCCACTGACGAGTACGCAATGAACCTTCAATATATACCTTAGAACCTTTGCGTAGATATTGCTGTGCAATTTCACCTAAACGGTTATGCAACACAATACGGTGCCACTCTGTTTGCTCTTTACGCTCGCCCGTATTTTTGTCTGTCCAGACATCACTGGTTGCGATAGAAAATTGGGTGAGAGAACCCCCATTTGGGAAAGTTTTTGTTTCAGGATCGCGACCTAAAGTACCGACTAAAATGACTTTATTTACACCACGCATTAGACGTTTTCTTCCTATTTGTTTCTATTATTTACTTTATAAGAGTTATGCTTAAATGGCTACCTCTTTCCCTAACAAGTGCGTTAATTGTTGTCGCGCAGCATCATCAATTTGCTGTTTATCCACTTTTACATACGCCACTTGCTGGTCAGACATCACCACGACCTCTTCAATACCACGAATCGCTAAAAGTTGAGAAGTCCATTCATCTGTTTCTCGAGTCTCAGGCAAACGCAACACCAAAGATGAAAGATAGCGCGGCTGCGCCAATCCAAAACTAACCAATAACCAAATTATAGCAATCGCAGTCAAAATACTCCAACCCATCGCAGTGTGATTCAGTAACAGCAACTGTCCACCAATCATCCCGCCAAAGAAAGCGCCTAAGAACTGGCTGCTGGCATTTACGCCCATGGCGGTAGCTTTAGACTGAATAGGTGCCGCCTTAGACAACCATGAAGGCAACAAGGCTTCCATGACGTTAAAGGCAATAAAGAATAAGCCCAAACCCAACAATAAAATGTATTTTGATTCAAACCCGAAAATCAGTACCAACAGACCTAAAATAATGCCTGCAATAGCCGTCAGGAAAATGCCACGCATTTTGCGATATTTTTCTGCCAAAACAATGCTTGGGAAAGCTACAAACAGGCTGACCAACAGTAACGGCAAATACACCCAACCATGATGCTGTAAAGGAATATCAGCAAACTGGATTAACTGCGAAGGCACATAAATAAACATGGCTGTCAGCAATAAATGCAAGGTAAATACTGATACGTGCAGGCGGTTTAAATCGCCCATTTTTAGCACTTGCTTTAACTGCGGTACATAACCTTGCTGGAAATTACGATGATGACGGGTGACTTTCGGCACCAGCAGCAACATGAGAATGGCTGCCAACCCCATCACTGTGGTCACCCAAAACAGCCCTGAAATACCGACCCAACCTGTAAGCCATGGCCCCAAACTAAAGGCCACCACAAAGGACATACCAATACTCATGCCCATCACCGCCATGGCTTTCATGCGGTTTTCTTCACGGGTCACATCGGCCAACAACGCCATCACCACCGCAGACACCGCACCACCACCGGCTATGGCACGTCCAATAATCACGCCATAAATGGTGTCAGACATGGCAGCAATTGCACCACCCAAAGCAAACAATAATAAGCCCAAAACCACCAAAGGTTTACGGCTATAGCGGTCTGCAATTAAGCTAAATGGAATTTGTAAAATGGCTTGAGTGAGTCCGTATACCCCAACAGCAAGCCCAATTAAGGCAGGTGTTGCATATTGATACGATTGCCCTGCAACTGAAAACACAGGAATAATCATGAACAAACCCAACATGCGCAATGCAAAAATACTGCTTAAAGCAAAGGTCGAGCGGCGTTCCAAGGCATTCATCATATCAATCGACTAAAACTAAATAATTTTGAATTTGCAGATATCCTACAACATTCAGCTGCATGATGCTGATTTTTCCCGATGTTTATTATACGAGATGCCTAGAATTTCAATAAAAAAGGGCGCAACGCTGTGCACCCAAATTCTAACTTCGTTCTGTCTGTATGATTGTTCAGCTTGGTTATGCTTGAGTCATACCATCAAAGCATCAGCAGCGCATTAACCTACTTTTGCCTGACGTTTTTTAAATTGAATCGAAGCAATCACTGCCCAAACAATGAATGCAACGCCAATTAAACCTGTCACTACTTCTGGCACATGTAAGCCTGTACCGCTGGCAATCATAATAAAGGCCAAGGCACCAATGGCGTAGTGTGCACCGTGCTCAAGGTAAATATAGGCATCCAAGGTACCTTTTTCGACCAAGTAAATGGTCATAGAACGCACAAAAATCGCACCAATGGCTAGACCTAACATAATGATTACCACGTCTGAAGTAATCGCAAAGGCACCAATCACGCCATCAAAACTGAACGAGGCATCTAGTACTTCCAGATATAAAAAGCCACCAATCCCCGCTTTTACCACACCTGTTGGCACACCATTTTCATCATGGCGCACAGCATTGCCCTGCTCATCGACTTCAGGCTCACCACCCAGCATGTGACTCAGCACTTGTACACCAATATAAATCACGATACCCCAAATACCCGCCATCGTCACCACAAGGCGTTTATCTTCAACCACGTTCGCCGCCATGATCAATAAGGTCACCAAGGCTAAAAATACAGACATGGCAGGTACGCTTGCCAAATTGCTCAAACGACGTTCCAACCATCTGAACCAGTGGGTGTCTTTTTCATCATCCAAAAAGAAATTCAGGAAGACCATCAACAAGAATGCACCACCAAATGCGGCAATTTCAGGGTGATGTGTCATCAGTTTGGCAGAATATTGCTTCGGATCATTCAGTGCCAGTTGCACCACTTCCATCATGCCCATATCGGCAGTGACAGCCACAATCACCACAGGGAAGATCAAACGCATGCCAAATACAGCAATGATAATCCCCACGGTTAAAAACAGCATTTTCCAGAAATGATCCCAACCGCGTAGGACTGAAGCATTGACTACCGCGTTATCAAACGACAACGACACTTCCATAATCGCCAAAATTGCGGTGATGGTCAGTGCGGTGAGCATGGTCTGCACACCTGCTTCTGGGCCATGGGTATAGCCCCAATATGCAGATAGCGCAAGACACACTATCGAAAATACGATTGAGAAACCAAAATGTTTCATCATGACAAACGACCTATCGATATATTTTGATCTGAATTTTTTATCTGTCGAATCTACACCACAAAAGCCAAGCATAGCTTTGGGTGAGTAACAACAGATCTAAAAATTCTGAAATTTGAATTGTCCGAATTTTAATCGGACAAAAGCTGAGAATGTAAAATTTTATGCCGCAATTATGACGCTTTTTTCTCAACTTCGCCAAAATTCTTCGTATGATTTTTTTGTTGTGATGGATTTCGCCCCAACTGCGCTATTTCAATATTGATCAGTTGTGATCACCGTACAGATATGCAATGGTATCTGCATCAATAAAATTCAAATGGAAATCCAACATGCGCTTTTCTCAAGAGGCTTGGCAGCGTAACCTTGCGCTCTATCAAAAAACACTGGCGTTGCCATTTAATCAGGAACTGGCGCAAGGTACATTAAGCAAAGCTGCGTTTTGTCATTATGTGATTCAAGATTCACATTACTTAATTGCCTATGGTCGTGCGCTGGCTGTCTGTGCTGCCAAAGCTTTTGATGCCGATGATATTATTCAATTTTCGGAAGCAGCCAAAATTGCAATTGTGGTTGAACGCACCTTACACGACAGCTTTATGCAAGCATTTGATATTTCCAAACAGGAATTTGAAAGCACCCCACTGACCCTCGCCTGCCATCATTACACCTCTTATTTGCTCGCAACGGCATGGTCAGAAAGTTATCCTGTGGTATTGGCTTCATTGCTGCCATGTTTCTGGATTTATGCAGAAGTGGGCAAAGATATTGTCAATAATTCTGTACCGAATAATCCATATCAGGCTTGGGTAGATACCTATTCAGGCGAAGAATTCCATAGTGCAGTCAACAATGTAATTCAGACCATTGACCGTATTGCTGCGCGCTGTGATGCCGACACCATTGAAAAAATGCATCAGGCCTATACCAAAGCGGCAAAACTAGAATGGCTATTCTGGGACAGTGCTTACCATCAGCGTCAATGGCTAGGCTTAGACCAAGTTTAAACCTTAGTCACTTTAAGTGCGCACTGTATTGGCGTTTCTCTATACAGTGCGACAAGCCATGACTGATAAAGCGTGAAAAATAACACTTGAACAATTTTCATGCGCTATCATATATAAGTTTTTCATTTGTAGAATTTCGAGAATTTTTTATGAGCCAAAGTCATATCCGTATTCGAGGTGCACGTACCCATAACCTAAAAAACGTGAACCTTGATATTCCACGCGATAAATTTGTGGTGATTACGGGCTTATCTGGTTCAGGAAAATCCTCACTGGCGTTTGATACCCTATATGCCGAAGGGCAACGTCGCTATGTCGAATCACTTTCTGCCTACGCACGCCAGTTCTTATCACAAATGGAAAAACCTGAAGTCGATTCAATTGAAGGCCTAAGCCCTGCAATTGCGATTGAGCAAAAATCGACAAGTCATAACCCACGCTCAACGGTGGGTACCATTACCGAAATTTACGACTATTTGCGTTTACTGTATGCCCGTGTCGGTACACCGTACTGCCCCGAACATGACTTGCCGATGGTGGCACAAACCGTATCAGAAATGGTTGATGCGGTAAAAGGACTGGAAGAAGGCACTGCTTTGATGCTGCTTGCACCAGTGATTCGTGAGCGCAAAGGCGAATATGTGCATCTGTTTGAACAGCTACAAAGTCAGGGTTTTGTACGCGCCCGAGTGGATGGCGAAGTCATGGACATAGACCCACCGCCTGAACTCGACAAAAAGAAAAAACACACGATTGAGGTAGTGGTAGACCGTTTTAAAGTCCGAGATGATTTGGGTAACCGTATTGCCGAAAGCTTTGAAACGGCACTACGTTTAGGTGGCGATCTGGCCATTTTATCGTGGATGAATGCCGAACAGCCTGATCGTATTTTTTCAGCCAAACATTCATGTCCAAAATGTGATCGTGCCGTTGCTGAACTTGAGCCACGTTTGTTCTCGTTTAATAATCCGTTTGGCGCCTGCCCAACCTGTGATGGCTTGGGGACACGTAGCCATTTCAGTGCAGAAAAACTAATTCCAAACCCTGAACTTTCAATCAGTCAGGGTGCAATTCGTGGTTGGGACAGACAGCGTCCGTATTATTACAGCATGCTAGAAAAAGTCGCAGCACATTATGAACTTTCATTAGAGACTGCGTGGAATCAACTCGACAGTGCCACCCAAAAGAAATTTCTGTACGGTACAGGCAAGGACAAAATTGACCTGAGTTATACCGATGAACGTGGTCGCCATCATAAACGTGTGATTGCTTTTGAAGGTGTGTTGCCGCATTTAGAACGTCGTTATCGTGAAACCGAAAGTAATTATGTACGCGATGATTTGGCACAGTATTTATCTAATGCGGCCTGTGATGCCTGCGGAGGTTCACGCTTAAATGAAATCTCCCGTAATGTCCGTGTGAAAGACAAAACTATTGCTCAAATTACCCAAATGTCAATTGGTGATGCCGAGCAGTACTATCAAGGACTGAATCTGGATGGTGCCAAAGGTGAAGTGGCAGATAAAATCTTTAAAGAAATTCGTGAGCGCTTACATTTTTTAGTGTCGGTAGGTTTGAATTATTTAAGTTTGTCACGTTCTGCCGAAACGCTGTCTGGCGGCGAAGCACAGCGCATCCGTTTGGCATCGCAAATTGGTGCAGGCCTCATGGGCGTGATGTATGTGCTGGATGAACCCTCTATTGGCTTACACCAACGCGACAATGACCGATTGCTAGAAACCCTGATTCGTTTACGTGACTTGGGCAATACCGTATTGGTGGTAGAGCATGATGAAGATGCCATCCGTGCAGCCGATCATATTATTGATATTGGCCCAGGTGCAGGTGTGCATGGCGGGCATATTATTGCCGAAGGTACCTATGCAGAGCTGGCGGAAAATGCCGATTCACTGACAGGACAATATTTATCGGGCAAGTTAAAAATTGAAGTACCAAAAAAACGTACCCAACCGCCGCATCCTGAACAACAAATTAAACTCACGGGAGCCGCAGGACACAACCTGAAAAAAGTGGATCTGACTCTACCTTTAGGGGTCATGACTTGCGTTACTGGCGTATCAGGCTCGGGTAAATCGACCTTAATTAACCGCACTTTATTGCCTTTGGCTGCAACACAATTAAATGGTGCCACGACCTTAAATGCAGAAAAGTTTGACTCGATTGATGGTTTGCAATATTTAGATAAAGTCGTGGATATTGACCAAAGCCCAATTGGACGCACTCCACGCTCTAACCCTGCGACTTATACAGGCTTGTTCACTCCAATCCGAGAACTATTTGCGCAAACGCCTGAAGCCAAAGCGCGTGGCTATGCGGCTGGTCGTTTCTCCTTTAACGTTAAAGGTGGACGCTGCGAAGCTTGTGAGGGTGACGGTATGATTAAGGTAGCGATGCACTTCCTGCCCGACATGTATGTGCCTTGCGATGCCTGTCATGGTAAGCGCTATAACCGCGAAACATTAGAGGTTAGCTATAAAGGCCGTAATATTTCTGATGTTTTGGAAATGACTGTTGAAGATGCCATGCATTTCTTTGATGCCATTCCTGTGATTCATCGTCGTTTGGAAACGTTAAATCAGGTGGGCTTGGGTTATATTCGCCTTGGACAATCTGCAACAACGCTATCGGGTGGTGAAGCACAGCGCGTCAAACTGGCACGTGAATTGGCAAAACGGGATACAGGTAAAACCTTATATGTGTTGGATGAACCGACCACAGGTTTGCACTTCCATGACATTGCCAAGCTACTCGACATCCTGCATGAGCTACGCAATAAGGGTAATACCATTGTGGTGATTGAACATAACTTGGATGTGATTAAAACTGCAGACTGGATTGTCGATTTAGGGCCTGAAGGCGGCGCAGGTGGTGGACAAATTATTGCTGAAGGCACCCCAGAAAATGTGGCGAAATCTAAAGTTTCACACACTGCCAAGTTCTTAAAACCAATGTTAAAAGCTTAGACTGGTGAATAAGTAAAATCATTTTAACCTGAACCAAGTTGTACATCATCTTGTTGATTTTACAGATGATGTGCAACTTAGCCCTCGACCGCATTACGTCCACGTGCTTTGGCTCTAAACAAATGCTTATCGGCTTTTTCTAGCAAGCTACTCCATGAAGTAGCACCTACAGCAACGCCCGCACTAATAGAAATTTTAATATAATCATTAATTTCTGGAATATAAATTTCGTCTTTGACAATTTGACAACGTAACTTATCTGCCAAATAAAGCGCTTCAGTAAATTCAATATTATCAATGACCACTAAAAACTCATCCCCGCCATAGCGCACCACTAAATCTGAAGAGCGCACATTGGCTTTTAACGTTTTGGCAATCAATTTTAAGGCTTGGTCACCAACAACATGACCAAAGGTGTCATTCACATGTTTGAACTTATCCACGTCCATAATAATTAAACCTGTTTTAGTCAATTTCTCAGGTTTTTGTTCCAAAAATTTTAAATATTCTTCTAGTGCTAAACGGTTTGAAACACCAGTTAAAGCATCGGTATTGGCAATATTACGCAGCTGAAATTCCAAATTATCACGCTGTACTAAACGTTGTTTTAATTTTTGAATTGCTTCAAATAAAGACACACTATCGCTATTTTTATTGTTGATAAGGGCACTGACTTCATCATCATAAGCGGACAAAGCCAAAATTTGTTTGCGTGCCTGAATGAGTGGAATAAATACTTTTGAGCGAGCATACACCATGGTAAAAATGGCAGCCATCAACGAAATAAGTGTAACCACCAGCGTTAAAATAAGTTTTTGTTGTGCTTTGAAGTGATCTTTTTTTGCCAGCGCCAAACTATAATCCAGCACATAAGTTTGTAAATCGACGACAGTACTAAACTTATCGACCATGACTTCCGTTAATTGCGTACCCGTTAATGAGTAAGGCTCACCACGCAAACTTTGCTCAATCAACTGTTTTATAATTGGAATACCTTGATCCAAAAATTCAGCCTTGAGCTGATTATGCAAAACGGTATATTCCGGCACTTTGTGCGCTTCAGGCAAAATGGTATGTACCAAGTCCCACAAATAATAGGCCTGTCTTTGATTTTGCAAAGAATTGGCTAGATTTTCTTCGGGGATTTTTTCGCCAAATGTAACCGCAGCAAACACATTTGAGGCGACTCGTCCCGCCTGATCACGCAAATCTGACAGTATAAAAATAACGCTATAGTAGGTAGATACAGGAGTATCTTTACCCACAGAATCCAACATGACATGCTTTAAAACATACTGTGAGCTGTCCCAAGCATTGAACATTTTCTGGATCGCTTGATCGAGTTGTTCTGAACGTCGCAAATGTGTTGGTGTTGCCGCATAAGCATCTACCGCATCACGCCCCTGTCTTAATGAGGCTTGCAACTGATCTGACAAATAAAATGCCTGATGATTAAAGCCTTCACGCTTAAGTACCCGAATCGTGTCCTGAATTTGTTGATCAACCTGCAAACGGTACTGTTTTAATTCTTCTAAATGTCTTGCCTGATCTGCAGGTGTACTTGACATCACTTTATTGGCAGGAGCCCGCTCACGGGAAATATTATTGGTTAATTCTGCAACATTACGCAAGACAGAAATTTCGATTAAGGCGCGCTCTGCCTTTTTGTAACTCTGATAACTGCTGACAATTAAAGGCACTGAAATAAAAATTAATGAGCCAATAATAATGATCATTGAGATAAACAAGCGTCGACTAATCTGCTCAGAATGCAATTTCGCCATCATGTTTAGCCTAACTCCATCTCACTTCAGCCTTGAAAGCTGAACTTGGTCACTTTATCGTCAGCAATAGTACAACAGCTTGGATGATATTTCTTATTTAACCTGAGTTCGATATAAAAAAAGAGTAGAAAAAAAGCCCTGTTTTTGTAACATATTGGTTCTCAAGACAAAATG